>NZ_RIBZ01000684.1:0-6342 GCF_003721215.1 Streptomyces botrytidirepellens | reverse complement strand
GTACCGCGACGCCGACGGTGTCCCCGGCGGTCAGGCCACGGGCCCGCAGCCCGGCCGCGTAGGCCTCGGCGAGGTCGGCCACGTCCCCGCGGGTGGCGTGCACCCGGGGCGCGCCCGCGCGGGTGCAGCCCAGGACGGCCGGGCGGTGCGGATGGGCCCGCAGCGTGTGCGCGAGACGGTCCAGCATCAGCGCGGATCCTCCCCGTGGCGCCCGCTGCCCTTGTCGAGGTACCAGCGGGCGGTTCCGACGACCCCGTAGGCGCGCAGCCGTCGCGTGGAGTTCTCCACGATCATCCCTTCGCAGCGGGTGATGGCGGCGGTGTGGCGGCGCACCCGGTTGAGGAACGCCCGGTCGGTGGGGGAGGGGCGTCGTGGCATGCCACCGGCGGCGAGGTACAGAGCGGCGGTGATGGCCATGTTGTTGCCCGCGTGCATCCGGTACGGCGCGAGATACCCGTGCCCCCTGCGGTGCGCGGGCCGCAGCCGCCCGAAGAGGGCCGCGAGCAACACCAGGACGCGGAAGGCGGCCCGGCCCAGCGGTCCGTGCTCGTCGCGGCGCGCGGTGAGCCGTCCGCAGGCCATGCCCCGTTCGGTGGCGCGCAGCGCGGCCCGCGCGGCGGCCGTCCAACCGGGCCGGGGCAGACAGTCGGCGTCGGTGCGGGCGACGATCTCGGCGCCGTGTTCGATCGCGTACCGGAACCCGGTGTCCACGGCGCAGCCCACGCCCTTCTCCGGCTCCGTCAGCAGCAGGACGGGGAAGGCGGCGCGCCGGGCGAAGCGGCGGACGACGTCCGGGGTGGCGTCGGTGGAGGCGTTGTCGACGACCAGCAGGGTGAAGTCACGGTCGCGCTGTGCGGCGAGCGCGTCGAGCGTGGCGCCGATCCGGGCGGCTTCCTGATGGGCCGGAACCACGACCCACATCCGGCTCATGACGCCTCCCACACGAGGGTCATGATGCTGACGCCGCCCCCGAGGCCCACGAACAGCACCCGGTCGCCCGGCGCCAGCCGCCCGTGCACCCGGTCCAGCTGCACCCCGAGCGACGCGCTGGCCACATTGCCCAACTCGCCGACCGTGACGACGAGTTTGTCCCGTGGCACACCGGTCGACTCGATGAACCGCTCCAGGTACGGCACCGTCACCTGGTGGACGAGCACCCGCGCGAAGTCCCGCCACTCCAGACCGGTCCGGTGCCGCATGCCGTCCAGCACCGACACCCCCACCTTCTCGAAGACGGTGCGCAGTCGTGTGCCGTCACCGCGGAAGTACGTCTGCTCCTCGTCGCGCGGATGCCGGGAGCCACCGCCGAAGATGCCACCGGCGGCCCAGTGTTCGGAGTGGGTCCGGGTGTCGACGTCGAGGATGCCGCCGCGGTCCACCGGCTCGACCACCACCGCCGCACCCGCGTCGCCGAAGGTGTATCCCGCGAAGGCGTCGCGGAACGCCGCGCGGCTCCCGGGGGCGCGGCGCATGGCGCGGCTCGGGGTCTCGCCGGTGACCACCAGCGCCCGGCCGGCCCGCCCGGCGAGGATCATCGCCCGTGCCATGTCGATGCCGTTGACGAAGCTGTTGCAGGCGTTGGTGACGTCCAGTGCGTGGGCCCGGGAACCGAGTTCGGCCTGCACCACGTGCGCGGTGGCGGGTTCGGTCATGTCACGGGTCGCGGAGGCGAAGAGCAACAGGTCGATGTCGAGCGGGTCGAGCTCCGCGGCGTCCAGGGCCCGCCGGGCGGCGCCGATCGCGAGCGTCGAGGCGTACTCCCCGTCCGCCGCGATCCGCCGCGCGCCGATCCCCGTCGTTCGCTCGAACACCCCGTGCGGCAGCGGGAGTCCGCAGCCGCGTGCCACCTCGCCGCGCAACTCCTCGGAGGTGAGCCGCCGCCGTGGCAGCCAGGAGCCGACGGAGGTGATCCCCACCCGAGGGGGACGCGCGGGCACGGCCGGTGAACTGGGCATGGGGTCAGCATCATCGGGGTGATCGGCCGCGACATGAGTACGGGTACTCAAAAGCCACCGGGACCAGGGCGTTCGCCGAGCGGCGGAAGATCCGTGTTGATCCCTGTTGATCCCCGCAGATTCCCGTACAACCATCCTGGGCCTCCACATGTCACCTAGACGACGCAAAAAGCGTCCTAGGGTCACAAGGGGGAAATATGAAGATTTCGCGCTATGTTGCCGCGACCGCGGTCCTGGCGTCCGCCGTCGCGGGCTCCGTGGTCCTGGCCCCGTCCGCCTCGGCGGCGGCCACGGCCGCGTACAACGGGGCCTGCGGCAGCGGGTACAAGGTGGTGAACTCGGCGCCGATCGGCACCCAGGGCACCGTCTTCCTGACGTACAACTCGACCAAGGGCAAGAACTGTGTCGTCACCGTCCGCAACTCGACGGGCGCGGCGAAGAACATGTTCGCCTACCTCTATGTGAACGGCTCGGAGGAGTCGCAGCTGGACGAGGGCCTGTACACGTCCTACGCAGGCCCGATCTACGACTACGGGCGCGGGAAGTGCGTCGACTGGGCCGGGGGCATCGACAACCAGTCGACCTTCACCTACGGGTCGAACTGCGCGTCCCTCAAGGAGCACCGGGTGACCAAGGGCTGGTAATCCCCACGGCCCTGCTCACCGCGTCACCTGACGCACCACCACCCCACGGGTCGCCGCCGCTGTCGCTCAGCGGCGGCGACGCCGTGTCACGAACACCCCGGCGGCCGTCAGGACCGCGGCCGCCGAACCGCCCGCGACCAGCGGCATCGCGGTGCCACCGCCCTTGGTCTCATCGGCACGGTCGGCAGCGTTGTCGGTCTCGTCGGTGTTGTCGGTCTCGTCGGTGTCGTCGGCGGGCGTCCGCGCGCCGCTGTCCTTCGCCCCGGCGGAGAGCACCACGTCCGAGCAGGAGTAATACGTGTCCGGCGTACTGGAGTTGCGCCAGATCGTGTACAGGAGCTGACGGCCGGTGCGGTCCGACGGCAGCTTCGCCTTGAGGTGGTACGCACCGTCGGTCAGCTCCGGGTCCTTGACCTTCGCGAACGGTTTCGCATCGAGATCGGACCACTTCAGCGGCCGCGTCGGATCGTAGCCCGGCTTGGTGAGATACAGCTCGAAGGTCCCGGTGTGCGGAATCGTCGAGCTGTAGTCGAGCGTGAGCTCGGACCCGGGGGCGAGACGCGTCGAGGGCCAGTCCGCACGCGGCAGATCCAGCCCCCGGTAACCCTCGATGCCCGCGCTGCACAGCTTTCCGTCCGGGATCCGCTGCCGGTCCTTGCCGTTCACATCGGCGATGCGCAGGTTGTCCCACTCCTCGAACGCCGCGCCCCCGGCCGCCTTCGCCGCCTCGCAGGCCGCCGACCGCGCCTCCCGCCCGCCCTCCGGTGAGCACGCCGCCGTCCGGCTGATCGGATCCACCGGCGCCCCGTGGGCCAGGGCGGGTCCGGCACCCACCGCAGTGAGCAGCAGCGAGACGGTTCCGGCGAAGGCGGCCGAGGCGGCGATGCGATGCACGGTCATGCCGGGGAGTACGAGGGGGAGGAGCGGTGTGTTCAACCGGTCTTCAGCCGACCGCCGGTGGGGGTGTCACTTCCCCAGCGTGCGCTCGAAGAGCGCCAGCAGTTCCCGCCAGTGCCGGTCCTCCGCCGCGGCGTCGTACATCGCGGTGTCGACCTGGGTGAACCCGTGGTGGGCGCCCCCGTACACCTCGCTGCGGTAGCGCACCCCGGCCGCGTCCAGCGCCTGCTCCAGGACGGCGATCTGATCCGCCGGAATCGACGGGTCCTGGTCGGCGTGGCCGAAGTACAGCTCCGCCGACACCCGGTCGACGAGCCGGTGCGGGCTGTCCGGGGCGTCCGTGACCAGATGGCCGCCGTGGAAGCTGGCCGCGGCCGCGACCCGCTCGGGGTGGGCCGCCGCGGTGCGCACCGCCAGCACGCCGCCCATGCAGTAACCGACGCTGCCCACGGGGCCGTCCGTGGCCAGGGGAGAGGCGGCCAGCCAGTCCAGGTACGCACCGGCGTCCCGCGTCGCCAACTCCGGCGTGTGGGCCTTCATCAGCGGGCCGAGCTGGTCGAAGAGGTCCGAGCGCTGCGAGGGGTCGATGAACTCCGGCAGATCCACCACGGGCGCCCGCCCCGCGCGGTAGAGGACGTTGGGCACCAGCACGGTGTAGCCGTGTCCGGCGAGGCGCTTCGCCGCGTCCTCGACCGAGGCGCGCGGCCCGAAGGCGTCCGGGTACAGCAGGACGCCGGGATGCGGATGACCGTCGTCGGGGTGGGCCAGGTAGGCGTCGGCGACCCCGTCGGGGGTGGGGACGTCCAGGGAGGTGCCGTGCGCGGAAGCCATTGCCGCACCTTTCTCTCGCGTCGTGGGGGCGGCCCCACCGTATCGCTGTGCTCCCCGCGTCCCGTGGACCGGATCCGGCGAACCGGCCTCCCCGGCGAAGGGCGAGGGCGAGGGGCGACGGAGGTGTACGACCCCGGAGGGAGGTGTGGGGAGTCGAAGGGAATTGTCCGAAGACACCGACCAGGCGGTATGCCGATGATGCAATAGCGGGAGAGGTCTGGCCCCCGAGCGGACCGGGCCTCATGATGCCGCGTTGAGCGGCACATCGCACGTCAGAGGTGGAGGAACGTCATGCACCCAGTCACCGGCTCCCGCGCCGCCGGCCCCGCCGCCGCGCGCTCCGCCAGCCGACTGTCTGCCGACAGGGCCCGGGGGCTGCCCCGGATGCCCGCCGCCCGCCCGCCCATACGCTCGCGGGCCGACCCCGAGGCCATCGCGCTGCTGCACCGTACCGCCCGCGTCCTCATCGACGAACTGCCGCGGCTGACCGATGAGGTGGTCGCCCTGATGCGGGAGCGAGAACCCGTCTACAACTCGGCCTCCATCGATCCGCAGGAGCTGTGGCGGGACGTCAACGACTCGCTGTCCAACAACGTCCGCTCCCTGCTGTACCCCAAGGAGACCCGGGAACCGGCCCGTTCCGTCTCCTGGCGGATCGGCGCCGACCGCGCGGCCCAGGGCCTCCCGCTGGACGCGCTGCTGCACGGCTTCCGCATCGGGTGCACCGTCGTCTGGGACGAACTGGTCGAGACGGCCTCGCGCGAGGACCCGGTCGGTGCCCGGGGGCTGGTGCACGTGGCGTCCGACATCTGGCACTTCGTCGACGAGCACTGCACGCTCGTCTCCGAGGCGTACCACGAGGTCGGACGGCAGCTCGCCTGGCACCGCGAGAACCGGTTCCGGATCATCATCGAGGCGCTGCTGGACGGCACCGCCCGGGTGAGCGACTTCCCCGAAGCGGAGGAGGTGCTGGGCCTGCCCGAGCAGGGCCGTTACGCGGTCGTCGCGCTGGACCACACGGGCTCCGGCCCCGGCGCGCCGCGCCCGCCGGAGATCCACGGCGGCGGCCGTACGGTGTGGCACACGGGGGAGTCCACCGCCCACGCGATCGTCCTCCTCGGGGACGTCCACCCCCGGGAGATGGCCCGGGCCCTCACCGTCCCGCCCGGCGCCCGGGCCGGGGTCAGCCCCGCCGTCACCGGCCTGGCCTCGGTGAACGCGGCCCGCCTGCTCGCCGATACGGCGCTGCGCGCATGCCCCGCCACCGGCGAGGCGGCGCTGCTGGAGGAGCACTACCCGGAGGCCCTGGTGGTGTCCTCCCCGGACCTGGCCGCCGCGCTCGCCGACCGGATGCTCGGCCCCGTCCTGGCGCTCGAACCCGCCGACCGGGACGTCCTGCTGACGACCCTGACGGCCTGGCTGGACGCCGACGGATCGGCGCGCGAGGCGGGGCGGGCGCTGTTCTGCCACCGCAACACGGTGCTCAACCGGCTGCGCCGCTACGAGCAGCTGACCGGGCGTACGCTGCACCGCCCGCGCGACGTCGTCGAGTTGTCGCTCGCCCTCGCGGCGCACGGGCTGCTGTCACCCTGACCGGGGCCGTGAAGGATCCTGCGTGAGGATCCGGTATGGACCTTTGCGGCCCCGGAAGCCGGTGACGGATCCTCACGGCCAGGAAGAGTGTGGGCGTGCACAACGCCCGCCAGTGGATCATGTGCCTCTGCCACGCGGTCCCCCGACGGGCTGTACGGGGGTCCCGGTGAGCTGCTGTCGTGGCGGTCCCGTCCCACCCGTACTGGACGGTTCCGCCACGAGGAGCACGACATGTCCGAACACGCATGGGGGCAGACCACACATCCGCGCCCGGTGCGCACCGCCGAGGTCATGCCACCGCGGCCGCCGGAGGCGATGGGCCCGCGCCCCGGCCCGAGCCCCGACTCCCCTCCGGACCACCGCGGGGAGCGCCGGGCGCGGCGCTCGTCGCCGTGGCGGCGGCCGTGGCCGTGGACGGCGCG
>NZ_RIBZ01000685.1:0-6327 GCF_003721215.1 Streptomyces botrytidirepellens | reverse complement strand
CGGGGCGGAGCCCCGGTTACGGGAAGGGGCGGGGCTGGGGAAAGAAGCCCCGCGCCACCCCTACTGGTACCGCTTCAGCTCGCGCCGCGCCAGCGACCGCTGATGCACCTCGTCCGGCCCGTCGGCCAGCCGCAGCGTCCGCGCCGCCGCCCACAGCTCGGCCAGCGGGAAGTCCTGGCTGACCCCGCCCGCGCCGTGCAACTGCACCGCCTGGTCCAGGATCCCCACCACCGTCCGCGGCGTGGCGATCTTGATGGCCTGGATCTCGGTGTGCGCCTCCCGGTTGCCCACCGTGTCCATCATCCAGGCCGTCTTCAGCACCAGCAGCCGCAGCTGCTCGACCGCCACCCGGGCGTCCGCGATCCACTCGTGGACCTGCCCCTGCTGGGCGAGGGCCTTGCCGAACGCCTGCCGGGCCACCGCCCGGCGGCACATCAGCTCGATGCCCCGTTCGGCCATGCCGATCAGCCGCATGCAGTGGTGGATGCGGCCGGGGCCCAACCGGGCCTGGGCGATGGCGAAGCCGCCACCCTCCTCGCCGATGAGGTTCGTGGCCGGGACCCGGGCCCGGTCGAAGACGACCTCGGCGTGGCCGCCGTGGTAGTGGTCCTCGTAGCCGTAGACCTGCATCGCCCGCCGCACCTCGACTCCGGGCGTATCGCGCGGCACCAGCACCATCGACTGCTGGCGGCGCACGTCCGCGCCCTCGGGGTCGGTCTTGCCCATCACGATGAAGATCTT
Source organism: Streptomyces botrytidirepellens (assembly GCF_003721215.1). NCBI lineage: Bacteria > Bacillati > Actinomycetota > Actinomycetes > Kitasatosporales > Streptomycetaceae > Streptomyces > Streptomyces botrytidirepellens. Next base: position 5,586 of record NZ_RIBZ01000685.1, on the reverse strand, counting down.
GCAGTCGGGGTTCATCGCCCCGGAGATGTACCACTTGCGCCCGGTGATGACGTAGTCGTCGCCGTCCCGCTCGATCCGGGTCTCGATGTTGGTCGCGTCGGACGAGGCCACCTCGGGCTCGGTCATCGCGAAGGCCGACCGGATCTCGCCCGCGAGCAGCGGCTCCAGCCACTGCTCGCGCTGCTGCTCGCTGCCGAACTGGGTGAGCACCTCCATGTTCCCGGTGTCCGGCGCGGCGCAGTTGAGGGCGGTGGGCGCGAGCTGGGGGCTGCGGCCGGTGATCTCGGCGAGCGGCGCGTACTGGAGGTTGGTGAGCCCCGCGCCGTACGCGGAGTCGGGCAGGAACAGGTTCCACAGCCCCTGCTTGCGGGCCTCGGCCTTCAGCTCCTCCACGACGGTGGGGGTGTCCCAGGGCGAACCGAGCTTGGCCCGCTGCTCGGCCGCGATCGCCTCGGCCGGGTAGACGTGCTCGTCCATGAAGGTCAGCAGCTTGGCGCGGAGTTCTTCGGTACGGGCGTCGAATGCGAAGTCCATCAGGTGTCTCAGCTCTCCTGGAGGGTGGTGAGGCCGTTGTCGATGAAGGCCGGGACGATCGCGCCGATGCGGTCGAAGCCCGCGCCCAGGGTCTGTCCGAGGGTGAAGCGGTAGTGGATGCCCTCCAAGATCACCGCGAGCTTGAAGTAGGCGAAGGCGGTGTACCAGGCGATGCCGCTGACGTCCCGGCCCGAGCCCTCCGCGTACCGCTGGACCAGCTCGTCCGTCCCCGGGTGGCCGGGGGCGCCCTGGGTGGAGGAGATGGGTGCGTCGTCGAGGGTCGGATGTTCGCTGTACATCACGATCAGGCCGAGGTCGGTCAGCGGATCGCCGAGCGTGGACATCTCCCAGTCGAGGATCGCCTTGATCCGGTCGTCGGTGCCCACCAGGACGTTGTCCAGACGGTAGTCGCCGTGCACCACGGTGGGCGCGGGGGAGGCGGGCAGCGCCTTGGCGAGCCGGGCGTGCAGCTCGTCGATGCCCGGCAGCTCACGGCTGCGCGAGGCCTCCAGCTGCTTGCCCCAGCGCCGCAGCTGCCGCTCCAGGAAGCCGTCGGGCCGCCCGAAGTCGCCGAGCCCGACCGTGGCGGGATCGACGGAGTGCAGCGCGACGAGCGTGTCCACCAGGGACAGCACCACGCCCCGGGTGCGCTCCGGGCCGATGGCGGCCAGCTGCTCGGCCGTACGGTACGGAGTGCCCTCCACGTACTCCATGACGTAGAACGGCGCCCCGACCACCGCGTCGTCCTCGCACAGCAGCACCGGTTCCGGCACCGGCACGCTGGTCGGGTGCAGCGCGCTGATCACCCGGTGCTCGCGCCGCATGTCGTGGGCGGTGGCCAGTACGTGACCCAGCGGCGGGCGGCGCACCACCCAGCGGGAGGTGCCGTCGGTGACGGCGTAGGTGAGATTCGACCGGCCGCCCTCGATCAGCTCCGCACTCAGCCCGCCGCCCACCAGCCCCGGCCGTTCGCGGTCGAGATGGGCGCGGAGCCGCGTCAGGTCGAGTCCTGGCGGATTGGCTGCGTTCATCGAGTCTCTTCTTCCGTGGGAGGCGGGCGGACGGTTCATTCCCTGTTGCTCATTCCATGTCCACCTCATGATGCCGACCAGTCGGTATGTAGTCCAGTGTCCGGCCGTCACCGGTTCCCTCCCGTCGCCGCTCGGCGCGCTCCTGGGCCTCCACGATCGCGTCGCCGTGCTCGATGCCCCAGGCGCCCAGCGCCTCGACCGGGCCCAGCAGGGTCCGGCCCAGGGCCGTCAGCCCGTACTCGACGCGCGGCGGCGCCTCCGCGTACCGGTGGCGCTCCACCAGCCCGTCGTCCTCCAGACGGCGCAGTGTCTCGTTGAGCACCTTGGCGCTGATGCCGCCGATCGCCGCGCGCAGCTCGCCGGGGCGGCGCGGACCCTCGCGCAGCCCGAAGAGCACCACGGCGGTCCAGGTGCCGGTCAGCAGGTCGAAGCCGATCCGGGCCCGGCAGTCGGCGATGAACCGGCCGGTGGGCGAGGGGTGCGGGGGTGTCGTCGTCACTCATGCCTCCTGTGGGGCGGGCGTCCGTACCGGCCTAGCGGATCCGTAGGACACCTCGGGGTGTGCAACGGAATTCCTAGTGTCCTCATCCAGCGGGCGGCATACGCCGCTTCGGATACGACGAGGAGGCCGCGCGATGCGGATCGGAGTGCTGGGCACGGGAACCATGGCCGAGGGGCTGGCGGGGCAGTGGGCACGGGCGGGCCACACGGTGTTCATCGGCGGCCGCACCCCCGCCAACGCACGGGCGCTGGCGGGACGGATCGGCCACGGCGCACGGGCCGGATCGCTGCGCGAGGCCGCCGGGTTCGGGGAGGCGACGCTGCTCGCCGTCGCGTACGAAGGGGTGTCGGCCACCCTGGAGGCGGCGGGCGCGGGGGAGGGGACGCTGAGCGGCCGGGCGCTGATCGACTGCACCAACGCCCTCGTCCCCGGCCGGTTCGTCCTCGCCACCGACGGCGGCCCGGGAGTGGCCGAGCGGATCGCCGCGCAGGCGGTGGGGGCGCACGTGGTGAAGGGCTTCAACCTGTGCGCGGACTCGGTGTGGCGGATGACCCCGCCGGTCTTCGCCGACGGGCCGCTCGCGGTGCCGCTGTGCGGGGACGACGAGGGCGCGCTGGAGGCCGTACGGACCCTCGTGCGCGACATGGGCTGCGTACCGCTGGACGGCGGGCCCCTGGAGCGGGCCCGCCACCTGGAGTCGACGGCTGCGTTCCTGCTCGGCTTCTGGTTCGCGGGGGCGGAGCCGCGGGCCGCGCTGCCCCCGGCGGCGGCCCAGGTTCCGCACCGCGTCGCCGACTGATCCCGCCCGGGCTGGATTTGCGGTGCCGTTTCCCGAGCAGGAGCGTCGTAGGGGGAACCCGGGGGGGAGGCCACCACCGTCACCAGGAACCGCAAGGAGCAGCCACCATGAAGGCCATCAGCTACCGCCGCTACGGAGGCCCCGAGGTCCTCGAATTCGGCGAGGTCCGGGACCCCAAGGTCGGGCCCGACTCGGTGCTGGTCAGGGTCAAGGCCGCCGCCGTGAACCCCGTCGACTGGAAGGCGCAGGCGGGCTATCTCGACCCCGTCCTGGACGCCGTCTTCCCGGTCATCCCGGGCTGGGACGTCGCCGGGGTGGTGGAGCAGACCGGACCGGCGGTGACCGGGTTCCAGCCCGGGGACGAGGTGATCGGGTACGTACGCGAGGACTTCCTCTCCCGCGGCACCTGCGCCGAGTACGTGGCCGCGCCGCTGCGCACGCTCGCCCGCAAGCCGCGGAACCTCTCCTTCGAGCAGGCCGCGGGCATCCCGCTGGCGGGGCTGACGGCCTACCAGACGCTGGTCGGCGCGCTGCGGGTCGGCGAGGGCGACACGGTGCTGGTGCACGCGGCCGCCGGGGGCGTCGGCTCGATGGCGGTGCAGCTGGCCCGGCACCTGGGCGCCCGCGTCATCGGGACCGCCGGTGAGCACAACCACGACTATCTGCGGACGCTGGGCGCCGAGCCGACCGTGTACGGGGAGGGCCTGGCCGAGCGGGTGCGGGCGCTCGCCCCCGACGGGGTGCAGGCCGCGTTCGACCTGGTCGGCGGCGACGCCCTCACCGCCTCCACGGAGGTGCTCGCCCCCGGCGGCAGGCTGGCGTCCATCGCGGACCCCGCGGTCCTCGGCCTCGGCGGCGCCTATGTCTTCGTCCGCCCCGACCCCGACGACCTCCAGGACCTGACCGACCTCGCCGAGCGCGGCGCGCTGGGGGTCGAGGTGTCGGCGACGTACCCGCTGGAACGGACGGCGGAGGCGCAGCAGCGCAACGCGGAGGGCCACACCCGCGGCAAGATCGTCATCACGGTCGACTGACCGAGTCGCAAAAAATCAGCGCAGCATCGCCGCGCCGCACACCGCCGCGCCCATCACGCAGCCCACCGCGGCCACCGCCGCGCGCGGGGTCAGGAGCGGCGGGCGCGGGGCGTGCAGGTGGCGGACGCGGTGGTGGGCCACGGCCACGAAGGCCAGCCAGGACAGGACGACCAGCGACAGGGCGAGCACCGGGAGCGGGCCGCCGCCCGCGTGCAGGGTCTGCCGCCCGGCGAGCGAGGCGGCCACGGCGCAGGCCAGCGTCGTACGCCGCCACGCCAGCCGGGTGCGCTCCGGCTGGAGCCCGGGGTCCCGCACCGGCTCGGTCACCCGCCCCACCCCACGGCGACGACGATCACCATCAGCAGCGCGACCACCCCGACGGCCAGCCCCAGCATCACCGGGAAGCGCGACACCGGCAGATCCTCGCCGCGCCGCATGGCCCGCTCGCAGCGGATCCAGTGGTTGATGGCGCGCAGGGCGCACACCGCGCCGCCCGCGAGCAGGGTGAGCGCGAGGGTCAGCCGGAGCGCCCGCCCGGTGTCCGGCAGGAACTGGTCGACCGCGAAGCCGCCGCCCACCAGGGCCATCGCGGTGCGCAGCCAGGCCAGGAAGGTGCGCTCGTTGGCGAGCGAGAAGCGGTAGTCGGGGGTGTCGCCCTCCTCGCGGAGCCGTTCGGGCGCGAACCACAGCCGGACGCCCGCCACGGCGTCCGCGAGTCTGCCCGCGGTCACGGGGTGGGCCTCTCGCGGCGCCACTCCTGGAGCCGCCGGTATGCCTCCGCGCCGTCCGGTACCCACTCCCACTGGGTGAGCCGCCGCTCCAGCTCGTCGTCGGTGAGGAAGGCGTGCCAGGCGATCTCGTCGGCCTGGGGCGCGACGGGGAGGTCGCAGCGGACCTCGTAGACCCGGGACCACCAGGTGTGTTCCGGCGTGTCGTAGAGGAAGGAGAACAGCGGTACGGGCGCGGGGAGTCCCTGGACGCCGAGTTCCTCCTCCGCCTCCCGCAGCGCCGCCTCGTCGTAACTCTCGCCCGCCGCGACGACCCCGCCGACGAACATGTCGTACAGCGAGGGGAAGACCAGCTTCCGGTCGGTGCGGCGGTGGACGAAGACGCGGCCCTCGGCGTCGCGCACGAGGACGAAGGCGCAGCGGTGGCGCAGCCGGAGGGCGGTGGCGTCACCGCGGCGGGCCTGGCTGATCACCCGGTCCTGCTCGTCCACGATGTCCAGCAGTTCGTCGGCGGAAAGCGGCTCCTGATCAGGCATACGGCCATACAAGCAGATGGCGCCGCGGTCAGCGCGAGGGGCCACCGCCGTAGGGACCGCCCTGCCCGCCCTGCCCGCCGTACGGGCCGGATCCGCCGCCCTGGCCGTACGGTCCGCCACCGCCCTGGCCGTACGGTCCGCCACCGCCCTGGCCGTACGGACCGGAGCCGCCGGGGTTGCCGTTGCCGTTCCCCTGACCGTTCCCCCAGCCGCCCTGGCCCTGCCCCTGGCCTTGACCGGCGCCGCCCTGGCCGTCGGCCTGCCGTTCCGCCTGTCGCCGGGCCTGCTCACCGGCCCACTGCCGCCACTCCTCGGCCCGCTCCCGCCACCGCTCGGCCGCCTCGGACCAGGCGGGCCCCGGCTGCTGACCGGAGGACGGGGTGCGCTGCTCGGCGGCGGGGGCGGCCGGGGCCCGCGTCGCG
>NZ_RIBZ01000680.1:0-6315 GCF_003721215.1 Streptomyces botrytidirepellens | reverse complement strand
GCCGGAACCGTTGGAGCCGATCAGGCCGATCGACTCACCGCGGTAGGCCACGAAGGTGACGCCGCGCACGGCGTGCACCTCGCGCATGCCGGGGGAACCCTTGCGGCGCATGATGCGGCTCAGCGCCGCGGTGGCGCTGCCGCGGCCCTTGGGCCCGCCGTTGACGCGGTAGACGATGTGGACGTCGTCGGCGATGACAGTGGGCACGCGCGCCCCGGCGGGCGTGGTCGGCTCGATGGTCTCGAGTGTCTGTTCAGCCACGGCCGTACTGCTCCTCCGCCTTCCAGAAATACACGAAGCCCGCCGAGCCGACCAGGACCGCCCAGCCGAGCGCGAAGGCCCAGACGTGGTCCGGCAGGTACTTTCCGGGGTACCCGTCGATCAGCGCGAACCGGATGAGGTCCATGTAGATGGCCGCCGGGTTCCACTGAAGGACATCGGTGACCCACCCGGGCACGTCCTTCTCCGCCAGCATGTGCGGAATGCTGAACATCACCCCGGACGCGTACATCCACGTCCGCAGGAGGAACGGCATCAGCTGCGCGAGGTCCGGCGTCTTGGCCCCCATCCGGGCGACGATGAGCGAGAGGCCGGTGTTGAACACGAACTGGAGCGTCAGCGCCGGGATCACCAGCAGCCACGACAGACTCGGGTAGCTGCCGAAGGAGACCATGATCACGACCAGCACGATCATCGAGAACAGCAGCTGCTGGAGCTGCTGGAGCGAGAACGAGATCGGCAGCGAGGCGCGTGGGAAGTGCAGGGCCCTGACCAGGCCGAGATTGCCCGAGATGGACCGCACACCGGCGAGGACCGAGTTCTGCGTGAAGGTGAAGACGAAGACACCCGTCACCAGGAACGGAATGAACACCTCGTGCGACATCCCGCGGCTGGTGCTCAGCAGCAGCCCGAAGATCAGGTAGTACACCAGCGCGTTCAGCAGCGGAGTCGCCACCTGCCACAGCTGACCCAGCTTGGCCTGGCTGTACTGCGCCGTGAGCTTGGCCTGCGAAAAGGCCAGGATGAAGTGGCGGCGGCCCCACATCTGGCTGATGTACGCGCCGAGGCCCACCCGGGCGCCGCTCACCGACAGCCCGTACTTCTTCGCCAGCTCGGCCGGGGACAGGCCGTCGTCGGGTGAGGGCGGGGCACTCACGGCGACCGCACTGTCGTGCGTAGTCTCGCTCACAGTTGACACTTTCGTCTTCAGGGTGCGCTGAGCGGGGCCGCGCCCCGGTCGCGCTCGATGCGTATCTGATACGAGCTTGTCAGATGACAGGAGGCCGGCCCAGTCGGGTCAGGCGCCATACCGTACGCCACTTCATGGGCCGCCGTGGACCACAAGGGGTCTTCCAGCCTTCGCGGAACCCTCCCAACCAGGCACGAAGCGCGGTCCTGGAGGGACGCCTGGCCAGCGTGAGCAGCAGCCAGACGCCCAGATACACGGGTACGAGCAGGGCCGGAAGGTTTCGCCGGGCCAGCCAGACCCGGTTGCGCGCGACCATGCGGTGGTAGACCGCGTGCCTGCTGGGCGCGGTGGTCGGGTGGTGCAGCACCATGTCCGACCGGTAGTCGATCATCCACCCGGCATCCAGTGCCCGCCAGGCCAGATCGGTCTCCTCATGGGCGTAGAAGAAGTCGTCCGGCAACCCTCCGACCTGCTCGAAGACCGCGGTGCGGACCGCGTTGGCGCCACCGAGGAAGGTGGTGACCCGCGAGGACCGCATCGGGTCGGCGGCGCGCAGCCGGGGCACATGGCGGCGCTGGGTGACGCCCGTATCGGGGTCGGCGATGCGGAACGAGATGATGCCCAGCTCCGGGTCGGCGGCGAACGCCTCCCGGCACAGCTCGGCCGTGTCGGTGCCCGGCAGCAGCCCGTCGTCGTCCAGGAACAGCAGGACGTCGACGTCGCGGCCGCCCGGTCCGAACGCCTCGATGCCGACGTTGCGCCCCGCCGGGATGCCCACGTTCTCGGGCAGCTCGATGGTCCGTACGGCCTCGGGCAGCGCCGGAAGCGGCGAGCCGTTGCCGACGACCACCACCTCGATCGGGTCGCCGTCCTGCTTGGCGACCGAGTCGAGCAGTGCGCGCAGCTCCTCGGGGCGGTTGCCCATCGTGAGGACAACCGCTCCGACCTTCATCGTGCCGCCCGTCACTTGAGCCTGCTCGACGCGAGGATGGACACCAGGTGAAGCAGGGTTTGCAGGAGGGCGATACCGGCCAGCACGGCCACGCCCAGCCGGGTGAAGAACAGGTCGCCGCGCACCTGGTCCACGACCGCCAGCGCCAGGACGAGCAGCGATGCCTCGATCCCGAGGATCAGCCGGTGGAACTGGAGCGCCGCGGCCGCCTTGCGGGCCAGCGCCATACCGGACGAGCGCGGCTCGGAGGCCGCCTCCTTGACCGGGGGAAGACCGCCCTGGTGCCGGGCGACCCCGACGAGGTCGGTCTCGGCCTTGATCAGGACGGCACCGAGCGCGGCGAGGGTGCCGAGGAACGCCCACAGCCAGTCGATCCGCCCGGAGCCCCACAGGTCGGCGGCGCGCAGACCGAAGCCGACGAGCACCGCGGCGTCGCACAGGTACGCGCCGACGCGGTCCAGATACACACCGCCCAGCGAGAACTGCTTCTTCCAGCGGGCTATCTCACCGTCGACGCAGTCCAGCAGCAGGTAGAGCTGGACCATCAGCACCCCGAGCACGGCGCCCGCGATCCCCGGCACCAGCAGGGCCGGGGCGGCGAGGACGCCGAAGACGGTCATCAGATACGTCAGCTGGTTGGGCGTGACCCGCGTGTTCACCAGGTGCCGGTCGCAGCGCAGCGAGATCTCCCGCATGTACAGGCGCCCGGCCCAGTGCTCACCACTCCGCCGGTCCTTCACCCCCGCGGGGTGAACGACCGGGCGGAGTTCAGCCACTGATGGCTTGACTGACTGCTTTGGCATAGTCGGCGTATGCGTCCCTGATCGCGTCGGATGAGAGGTCGAGGTGCTCGAGGATCGTGTAGCGCCCGGGGCGGGTCTTCGGCGCGTACTCCACGACCTGGACGAACTCGTCCACGGTGAAGCCGATCTCCTCGGGCAGCACCGGAAGACCGTGCCGGTGCAGCACTTCGGCCATGAACGCCGACTGCTCGTGCTCCCCCCGCAGGTACATCGCGAACGCCCCGCCGAGACCGCACTGCTCGCCGTGGCTCGCCGCGCGCTTGGGGAACATGAGGTCGAAGGCGTGGTTGATCTCGTGGCAGGCACCGGACGCCGGACGGGAGTCGCCCGCGACCGACATCGAGATGCCCGTGAGGACCAGGCCCTCGGCCAGCACCTGGAGGAAGCCGTCGTCGCCGACGCCGCCGGGGTGGCGCAGCACGGCCTCGCCCGCCTGGCGCGCCATGGCGGCCGCGAGTCCGTCGATCTGCTCGCCCGTCTCGCGGGCGGACAGCTCCCAGTCCGCGACCGCGGAGATGTTGGAGAGCGCGTCGCCGATGCCGGAGCGGACGAACCGGACCGGGGCCTCGCGGATCACGTCGAGGTCGATGACCACGGCGATCGGGTTCGGCACCCCGTACGAGCCGCGGCCCGCGTCGTTGTCGAGGGTCGCGACCGGTGAGCACAGACCGTCGTGCGAGAGGTTCGTGGCGACGGCGACCAGCGGGAGGCCGATGCGCGCCGCGGCGAACTTCGCACAGTCGATGATCTTGCCACCGCCGAGCCCCACGACCGCGTCGTAGTGGCCGGACTTCATCCGGTCGGCGAGCTTGATCGCGTCATCGAGGGTGCCGCCGCCCACCTCGTACCAGCTCGCGCCGGGCAGCGCCGGGGCCAGCCGCTCGCGCAGCACGGCCCCGGAGCCGCCGCTGATCGCGACGGCGAGCTTGCCGGAGGACGAGATCCGCTGGTCGGCCAGGACGTCCGCCAGGTCGTCCAGGGCGCCCGCGCGGATGTCGACGACGAGCGGCGAGGGGATGAGCCTCGTCAGTACTGGCACGCGATTTCACGGCCCTTCGCCAGGTCGTCATGGTTGTCGATCTCGACCCACTTGACGTCGCCGATCGGGGCGACGTCGACCTTGAAGCCGCGGTTGACCAGCTCCTGGTAGCCGTCCTCGTAGTAGAGGTCGGGGTCGCGCTCGAAGGTGGTCTTCAGCGCGTCGGCGAGATCGGCGGCGGCCTCGCCCTCGATGAGGGTGACGCCGATGTACTCACCGGTGGCCTCGGCCGGGTCCATGAGCTTGGTGATCTTCTGGACGCCCTTGGCCGGGTCCGCGACGACCTTCATCTCCTCGTCGGCGAGCTGCTTCACCGTGTCGAGGGCGAGGATGATCTTCTGGCCGTTGCCCTGCGCGGCGAGCAGGGTCTTCTCGACGGAGACCGGGTGCACGGTGTCGCCGTTGGCGAGGATCACGGTGTGCTTGATCGCGTCACGGGCGCACCACAGGGAGTAGGCGTTGTTCCACTCCTCGGCCTTGTCGTTGTCGATCAGGGTGAGCTTGAGGCCGTACTTCTGCTCCAGGGCCTCCTTGCGCTCGTACACCGCTTCCTTGCGGTAGCCGACCACGATCGCGACCTCGGTCAGGCCGACCTCCGCGAAGTTGCCGAGGGTCAGGTCGAGGACGGTGGTCTCACCGTCGACCGGCACCAGGGCCTTGGGGAGGGTGTCGGTGTAGGGGCGCAGACGCCGTCCGGCGCCGGCCGCCAGCACGAGGCCGATCATGCGGGTTCTCCTGTTTCGTCGTGGACAGCGGGTGCTCCGGAGGACACCCAGAAGCGGATGCTCTCGATGAGCACCGTCAGCGCGATGACCACGGCGAGCGCGGTCAGCACGATGGTGAAACCTTGGTGCGGGTCGCCCTGGCTCGAGCCGAGCAGCAGCGCGGCGATGGCCGTGACCACCAGGATCCGCCCCTCGTGCCCGCCGATCGCCCGCACCAGCCCGTGCGGGGGCGCCCCGGTGCCGCCGCGGATGCGGTACACCGTGTCGTAGTGATGGTAGGCGACGGCCGCCACCAGCCCGAAAGCAGCGGGCAATGCTCCGTTCACCTGCGAACGTGCCGCGAGGATGAGGACGGTCCCGTACTCGGCGGCCCGGAAGAGGGGCGGCACCAGCCAGTCGAGCGGGCCCTTCAGCGGTGCGGCGACGGCGCAGCCCGCGAGGACGGCGTAGACCGCGGCGCCCGCGACGGCGAGCCAGGACCCGGCGGGCAGCGCGGCGGCACCGGCGACGAGGAGCGCGGCGCCGAGGGCGGCGGTGACGGGCGCCAGATAGGCCGACGGCTTGTGGGCGGCCGCCTTGGCGACCAGCCCGGCCAGCGGGCCCGAGTCCGCGAGGTCGGCGAGGGCCTGCGCGGCCCGGTCGGTGCGCCGCGCCTTGCGGGTGAGCGAGCGCAGCACGCGCCCGGCGGTGGTGTAGCAGGCGGCCAGCGCACAGCCTATGAGCAGGACGTAGAAGGTGATGCGGGGCGTGGTGAGCGCGGTCAGCACCGCGATCATCGCCCAGCGCTCGCCGATCGGCAGCACGATCATGCGCCGCACCCAGACCGTCCAGCCGACGCTGTTGAGGCGGTCGGAGAGGGCGGCGGTGGGGCTGCTGTTGCCGGTGGCGTCGTGATTGGCCTCGTTGAAGGAGAAGTCCACGACGTGGCGACAGGTCTGGAGCACCATCGCGCCCAGCGCGAGCGCCCAGACGTCATCGCCGTCGGCGTTCGCCGCGCCGAGGGCGAGGCCCGCGTAGTACGCGTACTCCTTGGCCCGGTCGAACGTCGCGTCCAGCCAGGCGCCGAGGGTGGAGTACTGGAGCGAGTAGCGGGCCAGCTGGCCGTCGGTGCAGTCGAGGACGAACGAGGCGATCAGCAGCACCCCGGCCGCGACGAACCCGGGCCGGGTGCCGGTCGCGGCGCAGCCCGCGGCGATGAGGGCGGTGAGGAGGGAGGCCGTGGTGACCTGATTGGGCGTCAGCCCGCGGCGGGCGCACCAGCGGGCGATGTAGCGGGAGTAGGGGCTGATGCAGAAGGTCGTGAAGAAGCCGTCCCGCGCCTTCACGGCGGTGCGCAGCCGCACCTTCTCCTCGTCCACCGCGGCGGTCCGGGCCAGCGCCGCCGTCCGCCGCTCCTCGTCCGCGGGCACGGTGGCGACCAGCACGCCCAGCTCGGGCCGGTGGGGGGTGACGCCTTCGGCGTCGAGGGCGGCCGCGATGTCGTCCACGAGGGAGGGCGCACCGGCCTCCCCTGTTTCCTCCGCCGTTTCCCCGGCGTCGCCGACCGTGGCCAGCTGCCCGGCGCCCGTGCCGGGACCGGCGGCCGTGGCAGCGGCGCCCGCGGGCGA
>NZ_RIBZ01000679.1:0-6304 GCF_003721215.1 Streptomyces botrytidirepellens | reverse complement strand
GGGGCGCCGCGGGGCGCCCCGCCCGGGCTTCGGCGGACAGCGAAGCGATCACCGTCTAGCGTCAACCCCATGAGACTTCCCTCAGGCAGCGAACAGGAGGTGGCGGCGTGACGCCGTGGGAGATGGTGGCCGTCTTCGCGGCGGGAGTGGGCGCGGGTGGGATCAACTCCGTGGTCGGGTCCGGGACGCTGATCACGTTCCCCGTGCTCCTCGCCACCGGGCTGCCGCCCGTCACCGCCACGGTGTCCAACGCGCTCGGCCTCATACCCGGCTCCATCAGCGGAGCCATCGGCTACCGCAAGGAGCTGGCGGGGCAGGGGCGGCGGGTGCTGAAGCTGAGCGCCGGGGCCCTGGTCGGGGGCCTCGGGGGCGCCACGCTGCTGCTGACGCTGCCCAGCACGGCGTTCGAGCGGATCGTGCCGACGCTGGTGGGCCTGGCACTGGTCCTGGTCGTGCTCCAGCCGCTGATCTCCAAGAAGGTGCGCGCCCGCCGCGAGGCGAGGCCGCAGGGCTCCGCCCGGCGCGACGTCGGGCCGCTGCTGCTGCTCGGGCTGACGCTCGCCAGCGTCTACGGCGGCTACTTCGCCGCCGCCCAGGGCATCATCTACATGTCCATCATGGGCATGCTCCTCGACGAGCCGATGCAGCGCCTCAACGGCATCAAGAACGTGCTCGCCGCCGTCGTGAACTCCGTCGCCGCGCTGTTCTTCCTCTTCGCCGCCCACTTCGACTGGACGGCCGTCCTCCTCATCGCGGTCGGCTCCGCCCTCGGCGGCATGACCGGAGCCGCGGTGGGCCGCCGCTTCAGCCCGACCGCGCTGCGGGCCCTGATCGTGACGGTGGGGACGGCCGCGATCGTGCAGCTGGTGCTGCGGTGAGCTGCGCGGCTCAGCGGAGGGTGATCGTATTGCCGGTGACGAGCCCCGCCGCGTCGGACGCGAGGAACACGATGGTCTCCGCGACCTCCGCCGGTTCGGCGACGTGGAAGTGGGTGCCGCTCGACGCGACGAACTCCCGCACCTCGTCCGTCACCCAACCGGTGTCGGTCACCGGCGGGTGCACCACGTTGGCGGTGATGCCGAGACCGGCCAGCTCCACGGCGGCGGACAGGGTGTAGTTGGCCTGGGCGGCCTTCGCCGCGCCGTACGAGACCTCACCGGGAAAGCCGAGGTCGCCGCCCGACGTCAGCCCGACGATCCGCCCCCACCCGGCGCCCCGCGCCCGGTGGCGCCGGGCCAGCTCGCCGATCAGCAGGGCCGGTGCCATCGCGTCCACGGCGAACTGCCGCGACCAGGTCTCCGCGGTGACGGGCTGGAGCGGCCGCCCGAACCGGTCGACGGGATCCGGGGTGAAGGTGTCCTGGACCCACCCCGAGGCGTTGTTGATCAGGATGTCGACCGGCCCGAGGCGCTCCTCGGCGACGTCGAAGAGCGTCGCGGGCACGGCGGGGTCGCTGAGATCCGCTTCCAAGGCCGCGGCCCGCCCGCCCGCACGCCGGATCCCCTCCGCCACCTCCTCCCCGCCCGGCCCGAGGTGGGCGCACAGCACCGCGACACCCCGCGCGGCCAGCGCTCCGGCGGTCGCCGCCCCGATGCCGTGGTTCGCTCCGGTCACGATGGCGACATGGTCGGTCCGCGCTGTCTCCCGCATACGGCAAGGACTAGCAAACGACGGCCGCCGGGCGACACCGATTATTCGGCTACTGCAAGTGCGGCACCAGCGCCGTCATCCACATCACGCCCAGCAGCAGGAACGCCAGATACGACCGGGTCGCCCGCCAGGTGTACGTCAGCATCCGGGCCTCCTCCGGGCGGTCGGCGGGATAGCCGATCGGGACGCGGGTGCCGACGTCCGGGGCGGCCCGCGTGGTCAGCAGACGGGTCTCGAACTCGCGGTGGCGGCCGTCGTGGTCGGTGAAGGCCAGGGTCAGCTCGGTGTGGTGGTCCTCGCCCCGGTCGACCACCCGGCGCCCGGTCACCTGCCCCTCCGCCTGCCGGCCGGTCCGCCTCAGCCAGTGCGCCCGGGCGGGGGTCCAGAGCGCGATGGCCAGGAGGAAGACCGTACTGATCGACATGAGCAGGAGGGGCACGAGCGGACACCTTCCGAAACCGCGGCCAAGGGGATCACCGTGAAGGACGCGCCCCCTCGGCGCATCAGTTGCTCCTGCGGTAGCGGACGTATTCGTTCCGGCGCCGGAATCCCACGCTTTCGTAGAGGTCGTAGGAGCGGTGCGGATTGGCCGTGCCCGTGTAGAGGCGGGCGGTCGTCGCCCCCTCGGCGCGGAGGGCGCGCAGTCCGGCGAGCAGGACGGCCCGGCCGAGGCCCAGGCGGCGGAAGTCCGCGTTCACGCTCAGCTCCTCGACCTCGCCGACCGTACGGTCGTGACGGCGCAGCGAGCACAGGGCGACACCGGCCGTCCGGTCGCCCTGCCGGACGGCTCGCCAGCAGGCCGGATCGGCGGTGGCGAGGAAGTCCTCGAAGGTCCAGGTCTCGGTGAAGGGGGTGTTCGCGTAGGAGTCGACGACCGTCTGCCAGGCGGCGCGGTAGTCGGCGGGCCCGACGGGGCCGAGGGTGAAGCCGGGCGGCAAGGGGCGGCCGGGGTCGGGCAGTTGGCGCAGATCGGGCAGCTCCAGCTCGACGAGGCTGAAGACCCGCCGGTAACCGGCGTCCAGCAGCAGCGCGGTGGCGTCCCGCTCGGTGGCCATGGCGTTCGCGCCGAGGACGGCCGTCCGCGCGGTCCCGTGCTGCGCGATGAGGTGGCGGATACGGGTCTCGGCCCAGTCCAGCATGGCCGTGCCGACGCCCCGGCCACGGTGCTCGGGCAGGAGGTGGCCGCGGTGCAGGTACAGCCACGTACCGTCCCGCTCCTCCCACCACCTGAGCGTCACATAGCCGACGACGCTTCCGCCGTGCGTCACCAGCGCCTGGTTGCGGGACGGGTCGTCCAGCGCGGCGGAGGTCTCGGCGATCTCCGCCGCCGTCGGTACGCCCTCCACGACGGAGCGGACGTCGGCCCCGTCCCGTGCCGCACAGCCGCGCCGCACGGCGGCCATGTCCTCGTGGTCCTCGGCACCGCGATACGGCCGTAGCGCGTAGGGTCCATGAGCATGCGGCTACGTCCGGTTGACCACCGCTGCCTGGGGGCGGATGGGGAGGCGGTTGACCGGGCGGCCGGTGGCCGCTCGGACCGCGGCGGCCACCGCCGCCGGGGAGGTGACGACCGGGACCGCGCTGGCCGCCTTCGCCCCGAAGGGGGCCACCACGTCGCGCTCCTCGACCAGTTTGACGATGCGGATGTCGGGGACGTCCACGGCAGTCGGGAGGGCGTAGCCGGTGAGGTCGGGGTGGCGGATGACGCCGCGGGAGGTGCGCAGGTTCTCGGTGAGGGCGGCGCCGATGCCCTGGGCGATGCCCGACTCGATGCGGGTGCGGAGCTGGCGCGGGTTGAGGACCCGGCCCACGTCCTGGGCGACGGTCATCTCCACGACCCGGACCGCGCCGATCTCGATGTCGACGTCCACCACGGCCCGTACGGCGCAGAAGGCGAGGCCGACGAAGGCGTCGCCCTGGCCGGTCTCGTCGAGGGGCTCGGTGGGGTGCGGGCGGCACTGGGCGGTGGCCCACAGCTCCTTACCCTCGAGGGCCTCCTCGACGGTGGTGCTGAGGACGCCGTCGTACGAGGTGATCTTGCCGTCGGCGATGGTCAGCAGCTCGGTGGACATGCCGAACTTGTGCGCCAGCGGCTGGAGCAGCTGGGTGCGGACCATCTTGGCGGCGCGCTCGACCGCGCCGCCCGAGACCCAGGTGTGGCGGCCGCGCGAGGCGGGTCCGGCCGGGGGCTGGTCGGTGTCGACAGGGGCGACGTGGACCTCCTCGATGCCGAGGACGTCCTGCACGATCTGGCGGGCCAGAGTGGTGAAGCCCTGGCCGGTCTCGACGGCCGCGCAGATGACGGTGGCGACCGGCCCGGTGACCTTGACGGTGGCCGTGGACACCTCGTCGGCGCCCTCGGCGCCCAGCATGTGCACCATGCCGAGCGCGTAGCCGACGCCGCGCCGCACCGCGGCCGGGTCGCCCGCGCCCTCGGGGCCGCCGGGCAGCAGCCAGTCGTCCTCGGGGTCGTCGGAGGGGAGGTCGGGCAGCGGGGCGTCCCGGACGGCCTGGAGCACTTCGGCGACCGGCGCCGGGCAGGTGACGGTCTGTCCGGTGGGCAGCAGGTCGCCGGTGGCCATGGCGTTGCGCATCCGGATCTCGGCCGGGTCGAGGCCGAGCTTGGCCGCGAGCTTGTCCATCTGGCCCTCGTACGCGGCGCACACCTGCATCGCGCCCTCGCCGCGGACATGGCCGGAGGGCGGGTTGTTGGTGCGGACCGCCCAGCCCTCGATGAAGGCGTGCGGGACGACGTACGGGCCGCAGGCGAAGGACACCGCGGCGGCCAGGGTGTCCGCCGAGGAGTCCGCGTACGCGCCCGCGTCCAGCAGGATCTGCGCCTCGATCTTCACCAGCTTGCCCTGCGCGTCCGCGTGGTGGCGGTAGCGCAGCAGGGTGGGGTGGCGGTGGGCGTGCCCGAGGAAGGACTCCTCGCGGGTGGCGGCGAGCTTGACCGGGTGGCCGGTGCGCAGCGCGAGCAGCCCGAGCGGCAGCTGCATGCCGGGGTCCTCGCGCTCGCCCATGGCGCCGGGGACGCCGGTGACGACGACCTTGACGCGCTCCGGCTCCAGGCCGAAGCAGGCGGCGGCCAGATCGCGGTCGGCGTGCGGGTCGGTGGAGGCCGTGTAGATCTCCACCCCGCCGTCCGGACGCGGTACGGCGAGGCCCGCCTCGGCGCCGATGGGCGCCGGGTCCTGGCGGCCGATCCGGTACAGGCCCTCGACGATGACCTCGCCGACGACCTCCGGGTCGCCGAAGGACAGCGGGATGTGCCGGACCAGGTTGCCGTCGGGGTGCAGCGGTTCGGCGGCGAACGCCTGCTCGGGGTCGGTGACCGGCTCCAGCACCTCGTACTCGACGGCGATGGCGGCCGCGGCCAGCCGCGCGGTGTCGGGGTGGTCGGCGGCGACGGCGGCGATGGGCTCGCCGTGGTGGCGCACCAGGTCCTTGGCGAACACCGGCCGGTCGGCGACCCGGCGGCCGTGCGATGCGTCACCGGGGACGTCGGCGTGGGTCACCACGGCGTGCACCCCGGGCATGCCGGCGGCCGGGGAGGTGTCGATGGAGACGATGCGGGCATGCGGATGCGGTGAGCGCAACACGGCGGCCCACAGCAGCCCCTCGGCCCACAGGTCGGCCGCGTACGGGAAGGTCCCGGACGCCTTGGCCGTCACGTCGGCGGGCTGGAGCGACACGCCGAGCCCCATGTGCGGCGGCGGGGGTACGGGCGTTCCGGCGGAGGGGGTTGCGGTGACGGCTCCCGCGCCGTCCGCGATTCCGGTCATGATGCCCTTCCCATACCGCTTCCGTTGCCGCCATTCCCCGTGCCGGGCGGACCCGCCTGCCGCGGGATGCGGGCCGGGTCGTGCGCCGCTGCCTCGTCTTCGGCGGCGTCCGCGGCCTCCGCCGCCTCGTCGGCCGCCTCACGGGCCGCCACGACCTCGCGCACGGCGTCGACGACTCCGCGGTAGCCGGAGCAGCGGCACAGGTTGCCGCAGATCGCCTGGCGGGTCTCCTGGTCGGTGGGGGCGTGGTTGCCCTCCAGCAGGTCGTGCACGGTCATCGCGAGCCCGGGCACGCAGAAGCCGCACTGGACCGCGCCGCACTCGGCCAGCGCGCGCTGGACGTCGGAGGGCTGGCCGTCCTGGCCCAGGCCCTCGACCGTACGGACCTCCGAGCCCGCGGCGGTCGCGGCGGGCACCAGGCAGGAGGCGACGAGCCGCCCGTCGACCTGGACCGAGCAGGCGCCGCACTCGCCCTGCGAGCAGCCGTCCTTGGCGCCCGCGAGGCCGAGCCGCTCGCGCAGCACGTACAGCAGCGACTCGCCGATCCAGGAGTCGGTGACGGGCCGGTCGGCGCCGTTGACGTGCAGCACGTACGACGCCTGGGGGTGCTCGCTGTGGGCCGGGTCCAGGACGTCGGCCGGGGCCGCCCGGTCCTCGTCCTCGGCGGGGGCGGGAAGGGGCTCGGCGGGGGCGTCAGGGGCCTCGGGGGCGTCCACCGGGGCCTCGGCCGGGGCGGACTGCTCCGGGACGTCCGTGAACCCCTCCTCGGCCGCGGGCCGTTCGGCCTCGGCCGGGGGGTCGGCCGGAGCCCCGGCCTCGGCCGCGGACTCGCCGGGGGCGTCGGCCTCGGGCCCGTCGGGGACCGGGCT
>NZ_RIBZ01000676.1:0-6260 GCF_003721215.1 Streptomyces botrytidirepellens | reverse complement strand
GAGGCGGAGGGCCTGCCGAAGCCGTAAGTAACGCCCCACCTCGGTCCCATAGAAGCGGCGCCCCCGGATCCGGGGGCGCCGCTTCTGTGTGCGCGCCGATCTGCGCGCCTGTCCGCACACCGTTCACGCGTGGGCTGGAATCACTCGCCCCGGTTGTAACACTGCGTAATGCGTTCGCAATACAAGATCGGATGCTCGCACCCCGTGACGTCATCCGTGATGACCTCGCTCCGTAGCCGCGAGCACACGTCTCCACACTTCGTTCGCAAGTTCCCTCGACTCCTTAGCGGAACTGCACCTTCTCACTATCCGGACCTCATGGATTGTCCGTAAAGACCCCCTTCGTCCCTTCCGTTCCGCTACACCGAGACAGGAACGTGACCTGTGTCATAACAAGACAGTCACATCATGGGCTGCACTCTGCCACCTGACGCGTCCCACGCTTACATTCACAGCCAGTCACGACCCCCGTCGGGTGTTCGCCAGCGCCCGAACGGCTGTAACAGGTCCACCGGCGCGGACACGGCGTCCCACCCAGAGGGGCGGCCGGGCCAGGGAAAGGATTCTTCGTGCGACAGCGCTCCTTGCTCATCCTGACGACCGCGATCACCGCGGGAGCCCTCACCCTCAGCGCCTGCGGTTCGCGCGGCCAGACCGACAGCGGGGACAAGAACAAGAAGACCACCGTCGTCATCGGTGTCGACGCCCCGCTCACCGGCTCGCTGTCGGCACTCGGCCAGGGCATCAAGAACTCCGTCGACCTCGCCACCAAGGTGGCCAACAAGCAGAACGAGGTCCCGGGCGTCACCTTCAAGATCAAGTCCTATGACGACCAGGCGGTGCCGTCCTCCGGCAAGCAGAACGCCACGTCGATGGTGGACGAGGACGCCATCCTCGGCACGGTCGGCCCGCTGAACTCCGGCGTCGCCCAGTCCATGCAGGGCGTCTTCGCCAAGGCGGACCTGGCCGAGGTCTCCCCCGCCAACACCAACCCGGCGCTGAGCCAGGGCGACGCGTGGGCCTCGGGCAAGAAGTCCCGCCCCTTCAAGACGTACTTCCGCACGGCGACCACCGACATCATCCAGGGCCGCTTCGCCGCGCAGTACTACTACAAGGACGCGAAGAAGCGGAAGGTCTTCGTCATCGACGACAAGCAGACCTACGGCGCCGGGCTCGCCAAGATCTTCGCCCAGGAGTTCAAGCGCCTCGGCGGCACGGTCGTCGGCACCGACCACCTCACCGTCAAGGAGACCGACTTCTCCGGCATCGCGGGCAAGGTCAGGTCATCCGGCGCCGACTCCGTCTACTTCGGCGGCCAGTACCCCGAGGGCGGTCTGCTGTCCGACCAGATCAAGCAGGCCGGTGCGCAGGTCCCGGTGATGGGCGGCGACGGCATCTACGACCCCGCGTTCATCAAGGCGTCCGGCACCAACAACGACGGCGACCTCGCGACCTCCGTCGGCTACCCCGTCGAAGACCTGCCCTCCGCCAAGACGTTCGTCAAGAACTACGCGGGCCAGAAGTACCCGGACCCGTACGGGGCGTACGGCGGCTACTCCTACGACGCCGCCTGGGCCATCATCCAGGCCGTCAAGGCGGTCGTCGCCGACAACGACGGCAAGCTCCCCGACGACGCCCGCGCCAAGATCACCGAGGCCCTGAACAAGGTCTCCTTCGACGGCGTGACCGGCAAGGTCTCCTTCGACCAGTACGGGGACACCACCAACAAGCAGCTGACCGTCTACCAGGTGAAGAACGGCGCCTGGAAGGACGTGAAGAGCGAGACCTTCAAGGACTAGTGCCGCCCGGGGCAACACCCCCGCCCACCCAAGCAACGCAACCGCGCGAGGGCGCACACCAGCGCCCTCGCGCGGCGTCATATCCGACACGCTCATCGGAGGCCCTGCGGTGCACGAACTGCCGCAAACGCTGGTCAACGGCCTGACCCTCGGCGCCCTCTACGGCTTGATCGCCATCGGGTACACCATGGTCTACGGCATCGTCCAGCTCATCAACTTCGCCCACGGCGAGATCTTCATGATCGGGGGCTTCGGCGCCCTCACCATCTATCTGTGGCTGCCCAGCGGCACCGCGCTGGCGCTGGCCCTGCCGCTGATGCTCATCGGCGGCATCCTGGCCTCGGTCGCCATCGCCACGGCCGCCGAGCGCTTCGCGTACCGGCCCCTGCGCGGCGGCCCCCGGCTGGCACCGCTGATCACCGCGATCGGTCTGTCCATCGCGCTCCAGCAGGCCGTCTGGGCGTTCTACCCCGACGCCAAGAAGGCCCGCAGCTTCCCCCAGTTCGAGGGCAGCTCGTATCAGATCAGCGACAGTCTGCACATCCAGCGCGGCGACGCGTTCCTGCTGATAGCCGCCCCGCTGTGCATGCTCGCCCTGGGGCTGTTCGTCTCCAAGAGCCGGGCCGGGCGCGCCATGCAGGCCACCGCGCAGGACCCCGACACCGCCAAGCTGATGGGCATCAACACCGACCGCATCATCGTGATGGCCTTCGCCATCGGCGGTGCGTTCGCCGCCGTCGCCGCCCTCTCCCACGGGCTCAAGTACGGCCAGATCAACTTCGAGATGGGCTTCATCGCCGGGCTCAAGGCCTTCACCGCCGCCGTGCTCGGCGGCATCGGCAACATCTACGGCGCCATGCTCGGCGGCGTCGTCCTCGGCATCGCCGAGGCCCTGGCCATCAAATACATCCAGGACATCCCCGGAATGGATCAGCTCGGCGGCGGGGCCTGGAAGGACGTCTGGGCCTTCACCCTGCTCATCCTCGTCCTGCTGGTCAGGCCCCAGGGGCTGCTCGGCGAACGCGTAGCGGACCGGGCGTGAGGGAGTGAACCGATGACCACCCACATCAGCAAGGCACCCGGCGCCGACACCCCGGCCCCGCGCACCACCCTGCTCCGGGCGATCACCGCGGCCGGCGGCCTCGCCACCGTCGCCTCCACCTTCCTCGCCTGGACCTGGACCTCCGACTTCCCCGGCGACCTCACCGTCTACGGCTACCCCGGCGGACTCCAGGTCCTCACCCTCGCCCTGGGCCTGGCCACCCTGCTGTTCGCGGTCGCCGCCCTGGACGTCCGGGGCTTGCGCTGGCTCACCCCCGCGGGCTCCACCGCGGCCCTGCGGCTGCTGGCCCTCGGCGCCCTCGCCACCACCTGGTTCACCCTCATCGCCATCGCCGTCGACCAAGGCGGCCTGGTCAACCTCGAACCGGGCGGCTGGGTCGCCGCCGTCGCCACCGCCGTACCCGTCGCCACCGCGTTCCTGCTCCCGGACGACACCCGGCCCGTCTGCCGCCCCCGGCAGCTCCCCTCCTGGGCGGACATCCTCATCATCGCGGCCGTCTTCGCCCTCGGCCTCTACGTCGTCAACTACGGCATCCAGACCGACGAGGACAACCCCGAGCCCTTCATCGGCTACCTCATCGCGCTGTGCTTCGCCGCCGCCGCGCTCCTCAAGGCCGGGCTCATCACCCGGCTCAGCGGACTCACCAGCACCTACCGCTCCCTCACCCTGGTGGCGGCCCTGGTGACCGCACTGGTCTTCCCCTTCACCCAGGACAAGGCCAGCTACACCGAACTCGGCGTCAACATCGCCATCTTCGCGACCGTCGCGCTCGGCCTGAACATCGTCGTCGGACTCGCCGGACTCCTCGACCTCGGCTACGTCGCCTTCCTCGGCGTCGGCGCCTACACCGCCGCCCTGGTCTCCGGAACCGCCGCCTCCACCATCCACGTCACCTTCCCGTTCTGGGCCGCCATGCTCACCGGAGCCCTGGCCTCCCTCGTCTTCGGCGTCGTCATCGGCGCCCCCACGCTGCGGCTGCGCGGCGACTACCTCGCCATCGTCACCCTCGGCTTCGGCGAGATCTTCCGCATCGCCGTCAGCAACCTCGACGGCACCTCAGGGCCCTCCGTCACCAACGGCCCCAACGGCGTCCCCAACATCCCGCCGCTGGAGATCTTCGGCTTCAACTTCGACGACGAGCACAGCTTCGCCGGGCTCACCCTCGACTCCAACAGCAACTACTACCTGCTGATGCTGCTCGTCACCGTCATCGTCGTCCTCATCTTCAGCCGCGCCGGAAACTCCCGCATCGGCCGCGCCTGGGTCGCCATCCGCGAGGACGAGACCGCCGCCACCGCCATGGGCATCAACGGCTTCCGCGTCAAGCTCATCGCCTTCGCCCTCGGCGCCACCCTCGCCGGAGTCGCCGGCACCATCTGGGCCCACGTCCAGACCACCGTCGTCCCCGAGCAGTACGTCTTCGCCGGGCCCGTCCCGCCGAACTCCACCTTCCTGCTCGCCGCCGTCATCCTCGGCGGCATGGGCACCATCGGCGGACCCCTCCTCGGCGCGGCCCTGCTCTTCCTCATCCCCGAGAAGCTGGAATTCCTCCAGGACTACCAGCTCCTCGCCTTCGGCATCGCGCTCATCCTGCTGATGCGCTTCCGCCCCGAAGGGATCATCCCCAACCGGCGGCAGCAGCTCGAATACCACGAGACGGGACAGCTCGACGTGCCCGACCAGGCCGCCCTCAGCGGCAGCGCCGTCGGCGTCACCAAGGCGGAGGCATGACAGACATGACCACGACCACCGTCGCGAAGGCCGCCCCCGTGCTCACCGCCACCGGCGTCACGATGCGCTTCGGCGGCCTCACCGCCGTACGCTCCGTCGACCTCGACGTCCACCCCGGCGAGATCGTCGGCCTCATCGGCCCCAACGGCGCGGGCAAGACCACCTTCTTCAACTGCCTCACCGGCCTCTACGTCCCCACCGAGGGGCGCGTCGCCTACCGGGGCACCGTCCTGCCGCCGAAACCCCATCTGGTCACCCAGGCAGGCATCGCCCGCACCTTCCAGAACATCCGGCTCTTCGCCAACATGACCGTCCTGGAAAACGTCCTGGTCGGCCGGCACACCCGCACCAAGGAAGGGCTGTGGTCCGCCCTCCTGCGCGGCCCCGGCTTCAAACGCGCCGAAGCCGCCTCCAAGGCACGGGCCATGGAACTCCTGGAGTTCACCGGCCTCGCCGCCAAGGCCGACCACCTCTCCCGCAACCTCCCCTACGGCGAACAGCGCAAGCTGGAGATCGCCCGCGCCCTGGCCAGCGACCCCGGACTGCTGCTCCTCGACGAGCCGACCGCGGGCATGAACCCCCAGGAGACCCGGGCCACCGAAGAACTCGTCTTCGCCATCCGCGACACGGGCACCGCCGTCCTCGTCATCGAGCACGACATGCGGTTCATCTTCAACCTGTGCGACCGGGTCGCCGTGCTCGTCCAGGGCGAGAAGCTGGTCGAGGGCTCCTCCGACGTCGTCCAGAGCGACGAACGCGTCATCGCCGCCTACCTCGGCACCCCCTTCGAGGGCGCCCCCGGCGCCGAGGAGGCCGCCGCGGTCGAGGCGGCCGAGGACCAGGCCGCCGGGCGCGCCACCCACGCACGTACGGAGGACGGACAGTGACCGCACTGCTCGAGGTCGAGGACCTCAGGGTCGCCTACGGCAAGATCGAGGCCGTCAAGGGGATCTCGTTCAGCGTCGAGGCCGGCCAGGTCGTCACCCTCATCGGCACCAACGGCGCGGGCAAGACGACCACCCTGCGCACCCTCTCCGGCCTGCTGACCCCGCTCGGCGGCGCCATCCGCTTCAACGGCAAGCCGCTGAGCGGCGTCCCCGCGCACAAGATCGTGGCCCTGGGCCTGGCCCACTCCCCCGAGGGACGGCACATCTTCCCGCGGCTGACGATCGCCGAGAACCTCCAGCTCGGAGCGTTTCTCCGGAAGGACGCCGACGGGATCGCCGCGGACATACGGAAGGTGTACGACCTCTTCCCCATCCTCGGCGAACGCCGCACCCAGGCCGCCGGTACCCTCTCCGGCGGCGAACAGCAGATGCTCGCCATGGGCCGCGCCCTGATGTCGCGCCCCAAGCTGCTGATGCTCGACGAACCCTCGATGGGCCTCTCGCCCATCATGATGCAGAAGATCATGCAGACCATCGCCGAACTGAAGGCGCAGGGCACCACGATCCTGCTGGTCGAACAGAACGCCCAGGCCGCCCTGTCCCTCGCCGATCACGGCCATGTGATGGAGATCGGCAAGATCGTGCTGTCCGGGACCGGGGAGGCGCTGCTGCACGACGAGTCCGTGCGGAAGGCGTACCTCGGCGAGGACTGACTGAGGGGTACTGACGCGGTGATCGGGGAGGCCCGCTCGGGCCTCCCCGATCACCGCGTCAGCCCCT
>NZ_RIBZ01000677.1:0-6228 GCF_003721215.1 Streptomyces botrytidirepellens | reverse complement strand
GGCCCGGACGGTGAGGTCCGGGCCGGGGCCCTGGTCTGTGGCGTCAGACGACGGAAGAGATCAGTGGTGGCCGTGGCCGCTGGTGATCTCCTTGTACTCCTCGGAGGTCGGCTTCGGGATGAAGGCGTCCTTGCCGTAGTACGTCTTGGACAGCCTGGCCCGCAGCTTCTGCGACGCCGTGACCTTGCGGCGGACGCCGTTCTCGTCGACCTCGGGGCCGATCTCGTACGCCTTCGGCTGCTCGTGCTGGGTGAGCACGTGCAGCTGCTCCTGCGTGAGCGGCTCGTGCACCTCGATGAACTCACCGTGCGGCAGGCGCTTGATGATGCCGGTCTCGCGACCGTGCAGCACCTTCTCCTTGTCGCGGCGCTGGAGGCCGAGGCAGATCCGCTTGGTGGCGATGAAGGCGATGACCGGGCCGGCGAAGAAGCCGATCCGCACGAACCAGGTGATCGAGTTGATCGACAGCTGGAAGTGGGTGGCCCAGAGGTCGTTGCCACCACCGATCAGCATCACGAAGTACGCGGTCAGCCAGGCGACACCGAAGGCCGTACGGGTCGGGGCGTTGCGCGGGCGGTCCAGGATGTGGTGCTCGCGCTTGTCGCCGGTGATCCAGCCCTCGATGAAGGGGTAGAGGCCGATCGCGAAGAGGACCAGCGGGAAGAGCACGATCGGGATGAACACGCCCAGGACGAGCGTGTGACCCCACGCGGTGATCTCCCAGCCCGGCATCACACGGACCAGACCCTCGGCGAAGCCCATGTACCAGTCGGGCTGGGCGCCGGTGGAGACCTGGTCGGGCCGGTAGGGGCCGATGGTCCAGATCGGGTTGATCGTGGCGATCGCGGAGATGACCGCGATGACGCCGAAGACCAGGAAGAAGAAGCCGCCCGCCTTGGCCATGTAGACCGGCAGCAGGGGCATGCCGACGACGTTCTTGTTGGTCTTGCCGGCCCCGGGGTACTGCGTGTGCTTGTGGTAGAAGACCAGGATCAGGTGCGCCACCAGCAGGCCGAGCATGATGCCCGGCAGCAGCAGGACGTGGACCGGGTAGAGCCTCGGGATGAGGTCCATGCCCGGGAACTCGCCGCCGAACACGAACATCGAGATGTAGGTGCCGACGACCGGGATCGACAGGAACACGCCCTCGATGAACCGCAGACCGGTGCCGGAGAGCAGGTCGTCGGGGAGCGAGTAGCCGGTGAAGCCGGTCAGCATGCCGAGGAAGAACAGCAGGAAGCCGAACAGCCAGTTGATCTCACGCGGCTTGCGGAACGCGCCAGTGAAGAAGACGCGCATCATGTGCACGAACATCGCGCAGAGGAAGACCAGCGCGGCCCAGTGGTGGATCTGCCGGATCAGCAGACCGCCGCGCACCTCGAAGCTGATGTCGAGCGTCGAGGCGAAGGCCTCGGACATCCGGACGCCCTGCATCGGGACGTACGGGCCGTGGTACACGACCTCTTCCATGCTGGGGTGGAAGAACAGCGTCAGGTACACACCCGTGAGGATGATGATGATGAAGCTGTAGAGCGCGACCTCGCCCAGCATGAAGGACCAGTGGTCCGGGAAGATCTTGCGCATGTTGGCCCGGGCGAGGCTGTAGATGCCCAGCCGGCCGTCGGCCCAGTCGGCGACGCGCTCGCCCGCGGGCGCTTTGCCGCGCCGCGGCGTGCCCGTGTCTGTTGTAGTACTCATCCGCGCTCCCAGTAAGCAGGACCGACGGGCTCCGAGAAGTCGCCCATGGCTTCGAGGTACCCCTGGTCATTGGCCCTGATCCGCAGCTGGGGCAGTGCGTGACCGGCCGGACCGAAGATCACTCGGCCACCGTCGGAGAGGTCGAACGTCGACTGGTGGCAGGGGCACAGGACGTGGTGGGTCTGCTGCTCGTACAGGTTGATCGGGCAGCCGACGTGGGTGCAGATCTTCGAGAAGGCGACGATGCCCTCGTGCGACCAGTCCAGCTCGCGCTTGTCCTTGATGTTCTCCGGCTGGAGCCGGACCAGCATCAGGGCGGCCTTGGCGATCTCGGTCTGGAAGTCGTGGTCCTCCTCGGTCATGCCCTCGGGCATGGCGAAGGTGAGGGAGCCCACGGAGATGTCCTCGGGCCGCAGCGGCTGCATGGTGTTGTAGTTCATGAGCCGCTTGCCCTTGGCCCAGGTGGTGTGCCGGAGCTTGGTGCCCGGCAGCGGGCCGAGGTCGCGCAGCAGCACGACGCCGGAGAGCGGCACCAGGGCGAGCGCGCCGAAGAGGGTGTTGCGGGCGAGCTTGCGGCGGCCGAAGCCGGACTCCTTGGCGCCCGCCCGGAAGTCGTCGAGGACCTTGGCCTTGACCTCGGGGTCGGCCTCGATCGCGTGGCGCTCGTCGGCGATCTCCACGTCGGACATCAGGGTGCGGGCCCAGTGGACCGCACCGGCGCCGATGCAGAACAGCGCGATGCCGAGGGTGACGCCCAGCGCGAAGTTCAGCGCGCTGATGTGGCCGATCGGGAAGACGTAGATGTACTTGTCGACCGGCAGCGCCACGTAGGAGGCGATGAAGGCGATCGTCGCCAGCATCGAGACCGTGAACATCAGGGCGACGGTGCGCTCGGACCGCTGGGCGGCCCGCTCGTCGATGTCCTGCTGACGGTGCTCGTGCGGGGGCAGCCCCGGGTCGGCGAACGGGTCTTCCGCGACTACGGTCGCGCCGCCCTCCGCCCGCTCCTCGGGCAGCTTCTCTTCTGCTTGTGAAATCTCGTGGCTACTCATGACTTCTTGGCCTTTGCGGTCCGGGCGGCGACCCAGATGGTGAGGACGATCAGCGCGCCCATGCCGAAGACCCAGGCGAAGAGGCCCTCACTGACCGGGCCGAGCCCGCCGAGCTCAAGGCCACCGGGGGTCTTGGACTTGTCGCTGTTGACCGTGTCGAGGTACGCGATGATGTCCTGCTTGTTCTTCTCCGGCATCGTGGTGTCGGGGAAGGAGGGCATGTTCTGCGGGCCGGTCTGCATGGCCTCGTACAGATGCTTCTTGCTCACGCCCTCGAGGGACGGCGCGTACTTGCCGTTGGTGAGGGCACCACCCTTGCCGGCGAAGTTGTGGCACTGCGCGCAGTTCGTACGGAAGAGCTCTCCGCCCTTCGCGACATCCGCGCCATCGGTGCTGTACTGGCCCTTGGAGGGCGTCACCGGCCCGGCGCCGAGCGAGGAGACGTACGCGGCCAGCTGCTCGATCTCGGCGTCCGAGTAGACCTTCTTCTTCTTCGGCACCTGGGCGCCCGGCTGCTGGGCGGGCATCCGGCCGGTGCCGACCTGGAAGTCGACGGCCGCCGAGCCGACGCCGACCAGACTCGGGCCGTCAGTGGTCCCCTGACCGCCCGTACCGTGGCAGCTGGCGCAGCCGACGGAATAGAGCTTCTTGCCCTCCTCGATGGCGAGGGACTGGGCGGAGCTGTCATCGGCCTTCGCCTCGCTCGGCGAGAACGCGGCGTACAGCCCCCCAGTGACCGCCAGCGCGAAGAGTAGGACGACGAGCGCAGCCAGCGGATGGCGCCGTCGTGCGGAGAGCTTTTTCACGGATTACCCCGGTGTCAGGATCTTCTGCGTCGATGCTTTAAGGACGTGCTTCCGGTCGCGGAGACCGGCTTACTTGATCATGTAGATCGTGGCGAAGAGGCCGATCCAGACGACATCGACGAAGTGCCAGTAATAGGACACGACGATGGCCGCCGTCGCCTGCTGGTGGGTGAACCTCTTGGCCGCGTACGTCCTCCCCAGGACCAGCAGGAAGGCGATGAGTCCGCCCGTCACGTGCAGTCCGTGGAAACCGGTGGTCAGGTAGAACACCGAGCCGTACGGGTCGGAGGAGAGCGAAAGCCCGTCCTTCTTGACCAGCTCGGTGTACTCGAAGATCTGACCGCCGATGAAGATCGCGCCCATGATGAAGGTGATCACGAACCAGGAGCGCAGCTTCCTCACGTCGCCACGCTCGGCAGCGAAGACACCGAGCTGGCAGGTGAGGGAGGAGAGCACGAGGATCGTGGTGTTCGTCGCCGAGAACGGGAAGTTCAGCGCGGACGCCATTTCCTTCCAGTGCTCGGCTCCGGTCACCGATCGCAGGGTGAAGTACATCGCGAAGAGGGCCGCGAAGAACATCAGCTCGGAACTCAACCAGATGATGGTTCCGACGCTGGTGAGGTTCGGCCGGTTGACCGACGGGTGCGCGTGCCCGGTATCTACTGCTGTTGCTGTCGCCACGACCGACATTATGTCGGTCGCTTATCCGGCCCTCACTCCCGGGGGTGCCGTTCGGAGTGTCCAGGGCGGTGTCAAGGGCATCGATGCTGCTCGTCGCGCCTGTTCCGGGCGATCCCTCGAAGGAGGGAGAGATCGGTTCGCCCCCTCCTCCGGAAGGCTGTACGGGAGTAACATCCGCCGCAGGAGCCCGGTAATCCCCTTGGCTGATGCGGAGGAAACGATGCGGCCGACCGCCACGGTGCTGGTCTACAGCGACGACGCGAACACCCGCGAACAGGTGCGGCTCGCGACCGGTCGCCGGCCCGCCGCCGATCTGCCTCCGGTGGAGTTCGTGGAGTGCGCGACGCTCCCGGCCGTCCTGGAGGCGCTGGAGGACGGCGGGATCGACATCTGCGTGCTCGACGGCGAGACGGCGCCCGCGGGCGGGATGGGCGTCTGCCGGCAGATCAAGGACGAGATCTTCCAGTGCCCGCCGGTGGTGCTGCTCATCGGCCGCCCGCAGGACGCCTGGCTGGCCACCTGGAGCCGCGCGGAGGCCGCGGTGACGCATCCGGTGGACCCGGTGGCCCTGACGGACGCGCTGGCCGGGCTGCTCCGCAAGCGGCTCGCGGTGGGCGCCTGACCGCACGCGGTGCGGTGTCACGCGGTCATGCCATGGGGCGGAGCCGGGCCGAGTCGGCCGGGGTGCTGCCGTCCCGCTGACCGGCGGCGAGGGCACTGCCCTGGCGCCAGTCGGCCCAGGCCATGTTCCAGTCGCCGTAGCCGTTGCCGAACGTGGCCATGTCGTCCCCGTTGCTGTTGACGACCGTGACGAGGTCGCCGAGGTGCACGGTGTTGAAGAACCACCGGGCGTTCTCGGTGGACATGCCGGTGCAGCCGTGGCTGACGTTGGCGTAGCCCTGCGAGCCCGTCGACCAGGGCGCGGCGTGGACGTATTCACCACTCTGGGTGACCCGGGCCGCCCAGTAGACCATCAGATCGTAGGAACCGGCGCCGAGGCCGATACTGGCGCCCGTCATCCGCACCGCCGACTCCTTGGCGAGGATCACCTTGGTGCCGTTACGGGTGTCGAACCCGGGCATACCGGTCGTGATCGGGATGGTCCGGATCACCTGCCCGTTGCGCCGCACCGTCATCTGGTGGGTCCCGGAGTCGGTCAGAGCCTCGATCCGGTCGCCGGTGGTGATCCGCAGCGGCTTGGCGTCACCGCCGTAGAGCCCGCCGCCGACCCTGATGCCCTTGAGGTTGGAGTGAACCTTGACGGTGGCGTGCGCGGGCCAGTACTCGGCCGGGCGGTAGTGCAGCGTCTTGCTGTTCACCCAGTGCCAGACGCCCTCCACCGCGGGCTGTGAGTCGACCTTCAGGCCCCGCTCGACCACGGCCCGGGCCGAGGGGTCCTTCACCGGGCGGCTCAGCTTGGCGGTGACGGGCTGGCCCACCCCGTACTCGCCCGACTTCGGGCCGAAGGTGACCTTCAGCTGCTTGCGCTTGGAGCTCGTGGTGAAGTCGATCGTACGGCGGCCCGGCGCGCCGCCCGAGTCCTCCGTGGACACCCGCAGCGTGTAGTGGGCGCCCGCCGCCAGCGGCACGGTGGAGCGCCACCGGCTGCCGTCCGGCGTCAGCTCGCCCCGTACGTACCGGCCCGCCGCGTCGGTGGCGGTGACGTCCGTGATCCGGCCGTCGTCGCCCTTGGCGGTCACTTGGAGCGGCCGGTCCGGGTCGGCGTCGCGTGCGCCGCTCTCACCGCTGAAAGAGATCTGGTCGGCGGCGTCGTACGGCTTGGCGGACAGCGGGTCCGAGGAGGGGCCCCCGCATCCGCTGAGACCCGCTATCAGCGACGCCACCAGCAGGGCACTGGAGAGCACCGCCCGGGTTCGAGGAGATCGAGGTGTGTGGTTCATGCGCTCACGCTATGGACGCCCGCGGCGGACGGCGCGCCGGACGAGGCAGCAGGGTGACACGGCAAAGGGGCCCGGCACCTGGGAAGGTGC
>NZ_RIBZ01000675.1:0-6088 GCF_003721215.1 Streptomyces botrytidirepellens | reverse complement strand
CGGGGGCCGGGTCGGGGGCCGGGTCGGGGGCCGGGGCCGGGGCGGCGGCCATCTCGGCGGCGATCGGCCGGCGGCGCTTCAGCCAGGCGTGCAGGACGGGGCGTACCGCCTCGCCGACCAGCAGGGCCAGGGTCAGGTACAGCAGCAGCGCGAGCCACAGGTACCCCGGCCAGGCCAGCGCCCGCTGGATCGGGAAGGGCACGCCCGTACGCCCCGCGACCAGGGCCCCGACGCTGGTCAGCGGAAGCACGAAGGCCGCCGCCGTGCCCGTACGGCGGGCCCGTCCGCCGGTCGCCGTCGTGTCGCGGATCAGCCGCCGCCACACGTACCAGTGCACCCCGACGAGCAGACCGACGACGGCCAGTGCGATCACGACGAAGAGCACGACCATCCCCGGTCCTCCCCTATGCGGCTATGTGGCTATGCGGCTGTGGAACTGTCCGGACGGCTACTCTTCGGCGTCATTTCGGCGCAGAGCGCGCAACCCACGCAACCCGATCACCCCGATGGCCGTCCCCAAGAGAAAGGACGTGATCGCGAGCAGCAGATGTACCCAAAAGTACGCGGTGGGGTCGCCTGCGTCGTCAAAAGCGAGCCCGCTGGCGTCCTTCCACAAGTTCTTGACAAAGGTGAACCAGATGGCCCAGCTCCAGACCCCGAAGGCGAGCAGGAACCAGGACACGGGGCGGCTGAGCTTCATGGTCTCCAGTATGGGCACCCGGCCGCGTACCTCCACGCGGGGGGCCACCGCCCGTAAGGCGGCGGTGCTTTCGCCGTCCGCCACGGCTGCGGGTACGTTCGCAGACGTGCCGATCTCTTCGAACACCTTCACGTCGCGAAGCGCCGCCGCGCCGCCGGCCATCACCGCCGCCCTGCTGCTGTCCACTCTCATGTCCCCCCTGCTCGCCTCCCCCGCTCTCGCCGCCGACGACCCGGGCGGCGCCAAGGGGGCCGAGGCCGCGAAGCCTCCCGCCCGGATGTCCACGGTGGGCGGGGCGCGGCTCGGCCGGCCCGGCACCCAGGTGGATCCGAAGCGGGGCGCGCCCGCGCTGCCGAAGGGGCTGAGCGGTAAGTCCTGGATGGTCGCGGACGCCGAGTCGGGCGAGGTGCTGGCCGCGCACAACGCCCACTGGCGGCTGCCGCCCGCGAGCACGCTGAAGATGCTGTTCGCGGACACCGTGCTGCCGAAGTTCCCCAAGACGCAGAAGCACACGGTGCGGGCGTCCGACCTGGCCGGGATGGGCGCGGGCAGCAGTCTGGTGGGGGTGAAGGAGAACCTCGACTACACGGTGCACGACCTGTGGCTGGGCGTCTTCCTGCGCTCGGGCAACGACGCGGTGCACGTCCTGTCCGCGATGAACGGCGGCGTCCCGGCGACCGTGCGGGACATGCAGGCGCACGCCAAGAAGCTGAACGCGCTGGACACCCATGTCGTCACGCCGGACGGCTATGACGAGGACGGCCAGTACAGCAGCGCGTACGACCTCACGCTGTTCGCCCGGTCCGGGCTTCAGAACGCGGACTTCCGGGAGTACTGCGCGACGGCGACCGCCCAGTTCCCGGGGGAATACAAAAAGGACAAAAAGGGCAAGAAGGTCCGCATGAGCTTCGGGATCCAGAACACCGACCGCCTGCTGACCGGCATCGACGTCAAGGCCTACAAGGGGCTGGCGGGGGTCAAGAACGGCTATACGAGCAAGGCGGGCTCCACCTTCACCGGGGTGGCCCAGCGCGGCAAGCGGGTGCTGCTGGTCACGGTCATGAACCCGCAGAAATCGGAGCCCTACGGGGTCTACAAGGAGACGGCGAAGCTGTTCGACTGGGGGTTCAACGCGGCCGACTCGGTGAATCCCGTCGGCACCCTCGTCCGCCCCGGACCGGCGGGCCTGAACCAGAGCCAGGCCTCGGCGGACGGCAAGAAGAACGGGGACGAGCACACCCAGGCGTCCATCTCGGGCGGTGACTCGGGCGGCATGTGGACGGCGGCCGGGATCGCGGCCGGTTCGCTGGCCGTGCTGGGCGCGGTCGCGTACGCGGTGCACCGCCGCTGGCCGCGCCGGGGGTGAACGTTACGCCGCTGAGCGGCCGGGTCCCTCGGCCCGGCCGCTCGGCCCGAGGGGTGTGGAGCCCTCCTCCCCGTCGTCCCCGTCGTCGGGTTCATCGGTCTTCTCGCCCGTCTCCTCGGCAGCCGATGCGGTGGCGGTCCAGGCGGCGCAGTACAGCGTGAGCTTCGCGGTGAGGTTGATCCACAGCAGCAGCGCGATGGGCACGCCGAACGCCCCGTACATGCTCTTGGCCGCCACTCCCCGCAGATAGCTGCTCAGCAGCAGCTTCAACAGCTCGAAGCCGATCGCGCCGATGAGCGCCGCGACCACGACCCTCCGGCGCGGCGGCTCGACCCTGGGCAGCCAGGTCAGGACGTAGCACAGCAGCAGGAAGTCGGCGGCGACGGCGATCAGGAACGCGGCGATCCACAGCAGCCAGCCGCCCACCCCGTTCTCGGGGATGTGGAGGAGCTGCGTCAGCCGGTGGACGACGGTGACGGCGAGCGTCGAGACCGCGAACGACGCGAGGGCGACGCCGCCCAGACCGATGAGCACCAGGCCGTCCTTGAGCCTGCGCGTCACAAGATTCCCGGGGTCCTCCTCCAGCTCCCAGACGGCGCGCAGGCATTCGCGCAGCGAGCCCACCCAGCCGATGCCGGTGAACAGCAGCAGGGCGCCCGCGACGATCCCGATGGTCGTGGCGTTCTGGATCAGGCCGCTCAGATCGAGCTGACCGGAGATGCCGGGGATCTGCTGGGCGAGCTTCCGCTGGAGCTGATGCATCTGCGACTCGGTGAGCGTCGCGGCGCCGATGGCCGCCCCCACGGTGACCAGGGGGAAGAAGGCGAGGAAGCTGATGAAGGTGATCGCGGCCGCCAGGCGGG
This sequence comes from Streptomyces botrytidirepellens, assembly GCF_003721215.1. Lineage (NCBI taxonomy): Bacteria > Bacillati > Actinomycetota > Actinomycetes > Kitasatosporales > Streptomycetaceae > Streptomyces > Streptomyces botrytidirepellens. The sequence goes on along the minus strand of NZ_RIBZ01000675.1, from coordinate 3,159 downwards.
TCCAGTGGACGCGATCCAGCCGTTCGTAGGAACGCCAGGCGTGGGTGCGCATCACGCGGGCGAGGGCGGGGCCGATGAGCGGCAACCGGGTCAGCCAGTCCATGATCAACAACTACCCTTCCGCCGATTTTTACTCCTCGGCGGCGGGTTCCCGTTTCTCGGCCACTCCACGACTTTCGCTACGCCATTCCGCCGACCGCTTCATCGGGCGGGGCCGGGAGTCACCAGGGAGAGGGCGCGGCCGGGCGGGTGAGATCGACCTGACGGGGCACCACGGGGGAGGCCGCATCGGGCTGTTCGCCGGGTCCGCCCGCGCCGAAGGGGTACTCGCGGTCGAGCCGCCACACTCCGTCCGCCCCCTGCTCGTAGAGCGCGAAGCCGTTGACCGTCCAGGCGGCCCCGAAGTCCTTCAGCTCCGCGAACGCCCGGTCCATCGCCTCCTCGTCGATCCCGTGCGCGACGGTGACGTGCGGGTGGTACGGGAACAGCAGCTCACGGGCGCACGGCCCGTGCGCCGCCCGGATCCGCTCCTGTAGCAGCATGCACTCCTCCGCGCCTTCGACGATCTTGACGAAGACGACGGGAGAGATCGGGCGGAAGGTGCCCGTCCCCTCCAACCGCATCGGGAACGGCCGCCCCACCGCCGCGACCTGGGCCAGATACTCCTCGACGGCGGGCAGCGCCGCGGCGTCGACCTCGGTCGGTGGCAGGAGGGTGACGTGGGTGGGAATGCCATGAGCGGCCGGGTCCCCGAAGCCCGCGCGCCGCTCCTGGAGGAAGCTGCCGTACGGCTCCGGGACCGCGATCGAAACGCCGAGCGTTACGGTCCCCACTGCGTTCTCCCTCCTGGCCCTCCCGGGCTGCTGGGCTTCAGTCCGCTGCACCGGTGCCAGTGTGGCGGCTGTGCCGCCTTCGCGGCTAGATTCCTCGATTCTTCGGCACACGGGCCGAAGAACCCCCTGGTCAGGGGTGGGCCGCGGTACACTCCCCCGGCGCCCGCCGGGGCCCCGTGCGTCCTGGAGGCCCACCGGGACGCTCGACGCGCGGCCCACTGGGACGCTCACCGCGTCGCGGGCAGGAACCCCACCTTGTCGTAGGCGAGCGCCAGCGTCTCGGCGGCGACGGCACGGGCCTTGTCCGCGCCCTTGGCCAGGATTCCGTCCAACGTCCCCGGGTCCGCCAGGTATTCCTGGGTCCGCTCGCGGAACGGCGTCACCCACTCGACCAGCACCTCGGCCAGGTCGGTCTTGAGCGCGCCGTACCCCTTGCCCTCGTACTTCCCCTCCAACTCCTTGATGGAGCTGCCGGTGAGGGTGGAGTAGATGGTCAGCAGATTGCTGACGCCGGGCTTCTTCTCCTCGTCGAAGCGGATCTCGGTCTCCAGGTCGGTGACCGCGCTCTTGATCTTCTTCGCGGAGACCTTCGGCTCGTCGAGGAGGTTGACGATGCCCTTGGGCGTGGAGGCCGACTTGCTCATCTTGACCGTCGGGTCCTGGAGGTCGTAGATCTTCCCGGTCTCCTTGACGATGTACGCGTCGGGAACGGTGAAGGTCTCGCCGAAGCGGCCGTTGAAACGGTCCGCGAGGTCGCGGGTCAGCTCGATGTGCTGGCGCTGGTCCTCGCCGACGGGGACGTGGTTGGCCTGGTAGAGCAGGATGTCCGCGACCTGGAGGATCGGGTACGTGAAGAGGCCGACGGTCGACCGGTCGGCCCCCTGCTTGGCCGACTTGTCCTTGAACTGGGTCATGCGGGAGGCCTCGCCGAAGCCGGTGAGGCAGTTCATCACCCAGCCGAGCTGGGCGTGCTCGGGCACATGGCTCTGGATGAAGAGCGTGCAGCGGTCCGGGTCGAGACCGGACGCGAGCAGCTGGGCTGCGGCGAGCCGACTGTTGGCGCGCAGCTCCGCCGGATCCTGCGGAACGGTGATCGCGTGCAGGTCGACCACGGTGTAGAACGCGTCGTGGGTCTCCTGTAGCGCGACGTACTGCCGGATCGCACCGAGGTAGTTCCCGAGGTGGAAGGAGCCTGCGGTGGGCTGGATACCGGAGAGCGCACGGGGACGATCAAGGGCCATGCCACCCATTCTCTCAGGTGTGGAACCGGACTCGGTCCGCCGGTGTATCAAAGGTGTGAGGACTCGTGAGGGGGCGCGGGAGGGGGACCTCGTCGCGCGGGACGAAACGCAGGACGAAGCGCAGGACCAAGCGCAGGACCAAGCGCAGGACGAAGCGCAGGGCCAAGCGCAGGACGAAGCAGGGCTCGTCGAAACAGGGCCGGATGCGGGCGTGATCGCTCGGGTGCGGGCCGGGGAGACCGGGGCCTATGCCGAGCTGGTGCGCGCCCACACGCCGATAGCGCTGCGCACCGCCGCGCTGATGGGCGCGGGCGCTGACGCCGAGGATGTGGTGCAGGACGCCTTCGTGAAGGCGTATCTCGCGCTGGGCACCTTCAAGGACGACGCGGCGTTCCGGCCGTGGCTGCTGCGGATCGTCGCCAATCAGACGCGGAACGCGGTGCGCTCGGCGCGTCGCCGGCAGACGGCGGTCGACCGGGAAGGGGCCATGGCCGGAGCCGATCCGGCGATACCGGAGAGCGCGGATCCGGCGGCCATGGCGCTCGCGGACGAGCGGCGGGCGCGGCTGATGGCCGCGCTGGAGCAGCTGAGCGAGCCGCAGCGGTGGGTGGTCACCTACCGCTATCTGCTGGATCTGGACGAGGGGGAGACCGCGGCGGCCCTGGGCTGGCCGCGCGGCACGGTGAAGTCGCGGCTGAGCCGCGCGCTGCGGCGGCTGGAGCTGCTGCTGGAGGCGGACGAGGCGGTCCGGCCCGGTGAGGAGCCGGGGCGGGCACGGCAGACACGGCAGGGAGTGCGGGGAGGCATAGGGGATGGACGGGGAAGGGCTGCCCGGCGAGCTGCGGGCGCTCGGGCGCGCACTGGAGGGGCCACCGCCCGCCGACCCGGGGGACGGCCCCCGAAGGGAGGGCGTGTCGTCGGCCGACGGCCAGACGATGGCCGAGCGGGTGCTGGCCCAGATCGTCGGGATGATCGCGGGGCCGCCGGATCGCGCGGCGCCCGGCGGCCGGATCCGGGAGGAGCAGTGGTGGCAGGAGCTGCCCGGGCTTGAGGCCGGGCAGGGGCCCACCGGCGCCCCCGGCCGG
>NZ_RIBZ01000672.1:0-6077 GCF_003721215.1 Streptomyces botrytidirepellens | reverse complement strand
CGCTCCGGCACCCGCCGGGCGGGCCTCGGCCTTGGCACCGCCCCCGCCGCACCGGAGCGCGAGCCGGGGCAGCGCCGACTCGCCACGCGCGCGGAGCGGCGCCGGGTGCAGCAGCGGATCAAGCGCAGGAGACGCCGTTCCGCCGTGCGGGAGATACCGATCCTGATCGGTGTGGCGCTGGTGATCGCGCTGGTCCTCAAGACCTTCCTGGTGCAGGCGTTCGTGATCCCGTCCGGCTCGATGGAGCAGACGATCAAGATCGGCGACCGGGTGCTGGTCGACAAGTTCACCCCGTGGTTCGGCTCCAAGCCGACCCGCGGGGACGTGGTGGTGTTCAAGGACCCCGGCGGCTGGCTGGAGGACGAGCGGAAGCCGCCCAAGGACGATCCGCCGGTCATCAAGCAGGGCAAGGAGTTCCTGACCTTCATCGGTCTGCTGCCCTCGTCGGACGAGCAGGACCTGATCAAGCGGGTGGTCGCGGTCGGCGGCGACACGGTGGCATGCTGTGACTCGAACGGCAGGGTCACGGTCAACGGGACACCGCTGAACGAGTCGTATCTGTACCCGGGGAACGCGCCGTCGCAGCGCAAGTTCAAGGTGACCGTCCCCGCGGGGCGGATGTTCATGATGGGCGACCACCGGTCCAACTCGGCGGACTCCCGGGTGCACCTCGACGAGTCGTACCAGGGCACCGTCGCGGACGAGAGCGTGGTGGGCCGCGCGGTGGTGATCGCATGGCCGTTCGGCCACATGCGACAGCTGGAGGAGCCCGGAACGTACGCGTCCGTGCGGGACGCGCCGAGTGGGGCGACACAGGTGAGCGGTGCGCCGCATAGGCTGTCCCCCATGGATCAGCAAGGAATGATCCAGCTCCCGACCCCTGCGGAACTCCCGCTCGTTATGGGAGTGGTGGGCCTGCGCCGTTCGTGGAGCAGGCGGCAGCGGCGTGAGGAGTGAATGTGGGGGACTTGGCGGTCGGCGCCCGATCCGGTCACGAAGAGCCCGAGAGGCGACCCGGGACGAGGGGAGAGGGGACCGCGGACCAGGCACCGGAAGCGTCCGGGGCGTCCCCGGCACCGGGAGGCGCTCCCACGGCGGAATCGGCTGATACGCCGCCCTCCGGACCCACCGGTCCGCCCCCGCCGGGGCCCGGGGCCGGTGCGGAGCGGGAGAGCGGCTCCGAGGAGGAGAGCGAGCGGCCCGGCACCGGGCGGCGGCCCGCGAAGGGGCGGAAGGTGCGCTCCTTCTGGAAGGAGCTGCCGATCCTGATCTTCATCGCGCTGGTGCTGGCGCTGCTGATCAAGACCTTCCTGGTGCAGGCGTTCTCGATCCCGTCCGACTCGATGCAGAACACGCTCCAGCGGGGCGACCGGGTGCTGGTGGACAAGCTCACCCCCTGGTTCGGCTCGAAGCCGGAGCGCGGCGAGGTGGTCGTCTTCCACGACCCGGGCGGCTGGCTCGGAGAAACCCCGACGCAGGACTCGGGCCCGATCGCCGAGGGCATCCAGGAGGCGCTCAGCCGCGTCGGCCTGATGCCGTCCGCCGATGAGAAGGACCTGATCAAGCGCGTGATCGCGGTCGGCGGCGACACCGTCTCGTGCAAGCGCGGCGGCAAGGTGATGGTCAACGGCAAGGCGCTGGACGAGCCGTACATCTTCCCCGGGAACACGCCCTGTGACGAGAAGCCGTTCGGTCCGGTCAAGGTGCCCGAGGACCGGATCTGGGTCATGGGCGACCACCGCCAGGACTCGCTGGACTCCCGCTACCACCAGAACCTGCACAACGGCACCGTCTCGGTGGACGACGTCGTCGGGCGCGCCATCGTGGTCGCCTGGCCGGTCAACCGCTGGTCCGCCCTGTCGATCCCGGGCACCTTCGACCAGCCGGGGCTGAGCGCGGCGGCCTCCATGGCACCCTCGGCGCTCGGGCTCGCCGGTGCGGTGCCGATCGTGCTGTGGCGTCGTCGCAGGCGGGAGGCGAAGGTGCGGGGGACGGCTGACTGACCCCCCGTACCGCGGGTAAGGTGCGATCCCGTGCCACAGGGCATGCGGAACATGACCTTCTATGTCTGCTGGACACGGTGGGAGCACTGGAATGAGCGATGCCCGAGGGGCGGGGGGCAGCAGGCTGGGCGCCGTGCTGTCCGGGCTGGCGGTGGCCGTCGGCTGTGTGCTGTTCCTGGGCGGCTTCGCCTGGGGCGCGGTGCTCTACAAGCCGTACAGCGTCCCGACGGACTCGATGTCGCCGACCATCGGCAAGGGCGACCGGGTGCTCGCGGAGCGCATCGACGGCGGTGAGGTCCACCGCGGCGATGTGGTCGTCTTCCAGGACGAGATCTGGGGCGCCCTGCCCATGGTGAAGCGGGTCATCGGCGTCGGCGGCGACAAGGTCGTGTGCTGCGACAAGCAGAACCGCATCACCGTGGACGGCAAGACACTCGAAGAACCGTATCTTCAGGCCAAGGAACCGGCCTCGATGACCCGGTTCTCCACCACCGTGCCCAAGGGGCGCCTGTTCCTCATGGGCGACCACCGCAGCGACTCCCTCGACTCCCGGGTGCACCTCACCGACAGCAGTCACGGAGCCGTCCCCAAGGACGCCGTGACGGCCCGGGTGGACGCCACCGCCTGGCCGCTGGGGTCCTTCGGCATGATGGGACGCCCGGATGTGTTCAAGGACCTGCCGGGCGGGGTCTCGCAGCCCGGTCCGCTCCGGCTCGTTTCGGTCTCGGTCCTGGCCGGTGCCGTGCTCATCCTGGGAGGTGCGGCCTACGGGCCGGTCGCGCGCCGGATGGGAGGCGGAACCACCCGGCGGAACGAGATGCGGGAGAAGGTGGCGGCCAGTGGCTGAAGGGACCGGTGGGACCGGCGCGGACGTGACTCCGCTGCGGAAGGTCGCCCGGGTGGTGCTGCTCGACCCGGCGGACCGGATCCTGCTGCTGCACGGGTTCGAACCCGATGCCCCCTCGCTGACCTGGTGGTTCACCCCGGGCGGCGGACTGGAGGGCGACGAGAGCCGGGAGCAGGCCGCCCTGCGCGAGCTGGCGGAGGAGACCGGGATCACCGATGTCCGCCTCGGCCCGCTGCTGTGGCGGCGCACCTGCTCCTTCCCGTTCTTCGGCCGCCGCTGGGACCAGGACGAGTGGTACTACCTGGCCCGTACGGAGCAGACCACGACCCGCCCGGAGGGGCTGACGGAGCTGGAGCGGCGCAGCGTGACCGGGCTGCGCTGGTGGACGCTGGAGGAGCTGGCCGGGGCGACCGAGCCGGTGTACCCGACCCGGCTCGTCGAACTGTTGCGTACGCTGCTCGACGAGGGACCGCCCAGTTCACCGGTGATCCTGGAGACTGAGCGCGTCTGACGCACAATGGGGGGACGCACGGCTGAAGGGGAACATGCCATGAGCGCCGAGGACCTCGAGAAGTACGAGACCGAGATGGAGCTGAAGCTCTACCGGGAGTACCGCGATGTCGTCGGTCTGTTCAAATACGTGATCGAGACCGAGCGCCGCTTCTATCTCACCAACGACTACGAAATGCAGGTGCACTCGGTCCAGGGTGAGGTCTTCTTCGAGGTGTCGATGGCGGACGCCTGGGTCTGGGACATGTACCGACCGGCGCGGTTCGTCAAGCAGGTACGCGTGCTCACGTTCAAGGACGTGAATATCGAGGAGCTGAACAAGAGTGACCTCGATCTTCCGGGGGGCTGATCAGCCGGGCTGACCTCCCGGGGCCGATTCCGACCGATTCAGCCCATCCCGGCCGATCGTCCGGGATGGGCTGACTTCCGGGGGCCGGCTCACTCTTCCGGGTGGCCGAGTTGTCCACCCGCGCCGGGCCGTCCACAGAAATCCACCAAGATCCCTGAAATCGGGGCGGGCGCGTCACAGTCGGTGCCGGAGGTGGTGCCGAATGAACGCCCGGGGAGCACTGGGCCGCTACGGCGAGGATCTGGCGGCGCGACGGCTGGCCGAGGCCGGTATGACCGTCCTGGAGCGCAATTGGCGGTGCCGGGACGGCGAGATCGACATCGTCGCGCTGGATGCCGGGGCGCTGGTCGTGTGCGAGGTCAAGACGCGTCGCGCGGAGGGCTACGAACCTCCGACGGCGGCGGTCAGGCCCGGCAAGACCGCCCGGCTGCGCCGGCTCGCCGAGCGCTGGCTGGAGCGGCACGGCGGGCCGCCGCCGGGAGGCGTGCGGATCGACCTGGTGGGCGTGGTGCTGCCGCGGCGCGGCGCGCCCGTGGTCGAGCATCTGCGGGGGGTGGCCTGAATGGGGTTCGCCCGCACCTGCTCGGTGGCGCTGGTCGGGGTCGAGGGCGTGGTGGTCGAGGTCCAGGCCGATCTGGAGCCCGGCGTGGCCGCCTTCACCCTGGTCGGCCTGCCCGACAAATCCCTGGTGGAGAGCCGGGACCGGGTCCGCGCCGCCGTGGTCAATTCGGGAGCCGCCTGGCCGCAGAAGAAGCTCACGGTGGGGCTCAGCCCGGCGTCCGTCCCCAAGGGCGGCAGCGGCTTCGACCTGGCCGTGGCCTGCGCGGTGCTCGGCGCCGCCGAGCGCATCGACCCGCGGGAGATCGCCGATCTGATGATGATCGGGGAGCTGGGTCTGGACGGCCGGGTCCGGCCCGTGCGCGGGGTGCTGCCCGCCGTGCTCGCGGCCGCCGAGGCCGGATACCGGCAGGTCGTCGTCCCGGAGCAGACCGCGGCCGAGGCATCCCTGGTCCCGGGCGTCTCGGTGCTCGGGGTGCGGAGCCTGCGCCAGCTGATCGCGGCCCTCACCGACGAACCGGTGCCCGAGGAGGACGAGCCGCTGGAGGCCGGGCGGCCCGATCCGATGCTCGCGGGGCTCACCATGCCCGGCGCGGGCATGGGCACCGGGGTGGCCGCGCTCCCCGGAGCCGGGACGGGGCGGCCCGACCTGGCCGAGGTCGCCGGACAGCGGGCCGCGCGCACCGCGCTGGAGGTCGCCGCCGCCGGGGGCCACCATCTGTTCCTCATCGGGCCACCGGGCGCGGGCAAGACCATGCTCGCCGAGCGGCTGCCCGGGCTGCTGCCGCCGCTCACCCGGCAGGAGGCGCTGGAGGTCACCGCCGTGCACTCGGTGGCCGGGGTGCTGCCACCGGGCGAGCCCCTGGTGCAAACGCCCCCGTATTGCGCACCGCACCACTCGGCGACCATGGCCGCCCTGGTCGGCGGCGGCAACGGGCTGCCGCGGCCGGGCGCGGTCTCCCTCGCCCACCGGGGGCTGCTCTTCCTGGACGAGGCGCCCGAGTTCAGCGGCCGGGCCCTGGACGCCCTGCGGCAGAACCCCTGGAATCGGGCCATGTGGTGGTCGCCCGCTCCGCGGGCATGATGCGCATGCCCGCGCGCTTCCTCCTCATGCTGGCAGCCAACCCCTGCCCCTGCGGGCGCCACGGGCTGATGGGGGACGGCTGCGAATGCTCGCCCTCGACGGTCCGCCGGTACCAGTCGCGGCTCTCCGGCCCCCTGCTGGACCGGGTCGACCTGCGTGTCCGCGTCGAGGCGGTGAGCCGGGCCGAGCTGACCGGGGCGGGTGGCGGGGCGGAGAGCACCGCCTCGGTCGCGGCCCGCGTGCGCGAGGCGAGGGAGCGGGCCGCCGCCCGCCTCGCGGGCACCCCCTGGCAGCTGAACAGCGAGGTGCCGGGCCATGAGCTGCGCACCCGCTGGCAGGCCTGCCCCGGGGCGCTCCGCGAGGCCGAGCGCGACATGGAGCGCGGGCTGCTCACCGCCCGCGGCCTGGACCGGGTGCTGCGGGTCGCCTGGACCGTGGCCGACCTCGCCGGGCACGACCGGCCGCTGGCGCCGGACATCGCCCAGGCCCTCCAGCTGCGCACCGGAGTGGCCCGCGCGGTGCCGGTCGGCGCGGGGGAGTGCTGATGGCTGCCGGCCCGGCGGGAGGCCCGGCCGCGGCGTCCGGGATGCCACCCGCCATGGACCCCGGGCCGGGCGTGGACGACGAGGAGCGGCTCGCCCGGGCGGCCCTCACCCGGCTCGTGGAGCCCGGCGACGAAGCGGTGGGGCGCTGGCTGCGCAGGCTGGGGCCGGTCGGGCTGCGGCG
>NZ_RIBZ01000678.1:0-6051 GCF_003721215.1 Streptomyces botrytidirepellens | reverse complement strand
GCGGCGAGGCCGCCGGGGCCGCCCGCCGCCAGGGCGGGCAGTGGCTCGAAGGCGGTCACCACCGTGAAGCCGGACGTCCCCGCCGCCTCCCGTGCGCACGCCGACTCCGGACCGCCGGGCCCCAGCCGCACCGGGTCGGCCAGCCGCTCCCGCGCCAGCGCGAGGCGCGGCTCGTCCGTGTCGACCCCGCAGACGTCCGCGCCGCGTCCGGCCGCCATGAGGAGGGCGAGCCCCGAGCCGCAGCCCAGGCCCAGCAGCCGCGTTCCGGCGCCGATGTCCAGCCGTTCGTACACGGCCTCGTACAGCGGCACCAGCATCCGCTCCTGGATCTCCGCCCAGTCGCGGGCGCGGTCGTGGGGGTCCGCCGTGCGCGGCGGGGAGGGGTGCGGGCGGCGCCGCCGTACGAGCGTAGATGTCATCGAAAGGGCCCCAATCAGCGAAGAGCAGTGCCGTCGTCAGATCCGCCGTTGTGCGCCAGGGGGTGCCGTGTGGATGGTGCCGGGCTCTTCCACAGGACACCCGCTCGTCGCGTCCCACCCCCGTATGCCAGAGAACTCCGCATCCGTCCCCGCGTCCAGAGCTTTCACGGCCGTGCTTGCGTGCCCCCTCCGTGCGCCCCCGCACGCCCTCGTATCCGCCCCGCTCCCGAGGGCGCCGCGACCGCTCCCGGTCCGCCCCGGGCGATAATTCGCCGTGGTCGGCCGCGCCGCCGCCGTACGATCGGCGGCATGGCCAAGGCACCCGTTCTCACCCCGCGCGCGGAGGACTTTCCGCGCTGGTACCAGGATGTGATCAACAAGGCCGAGCTGGCCGAGAACGGTCCGGTGCGCGGCACCATGGTCATCCGACCGTACGGCTACGGGCTGTGGGAGCGGATGCAGGGCGACCTGGACGCCCGCATCAAGGCGGTGGGCGTCCAGAACGCGTACTTCCCCCTCTTCATCCCGCAGTCGTATCTGACGCGGGAGGCCGAGCACGTCGAGGGTTTCGCGCCCGAGCTCGCGGTCGTCACCCATGGCGGCGGCAAGGAGTTGGAGGAGCCGGTGGTGGTCCGGCCCACCTCCGAGACGATCGTCAACGAGTACTTCTCGAAGTGGGTGCAGAGCTACCGCGATCTGCCGCTGCTGATCAACCAGTGGGCCAATGTGGTGCGTTGGGAGCTGCGGCCCCGGCTCTTCCTGCGGACGACCGAATTCCTCTGGCAGGAGGGCCACACCGCCCATGCCACGTGCGAGGACGCCCGGGAGTTCGCCGCCCGCATCCACCGCGACGTCTACGCCGACTTCATGGAGAACGTGCTCGCCATGGACGTCGTCCTGGGGCGCAAGACCGCCCGGGAGCGCTTCGCGGGCGCCGTCAACACCCTCACCCTCGAAGGGATGATGGGCGACGGCAAGGCGCTCCAGCTGGGCACCAGCCATGAGCTGGGCCAGAACTTCGCCCGCGCCTTCAACACCCGCTATCTGTCCCGGGACGGCGAGCAGGAGCTGGTCTGGCAGACCTCCTGGGGCAGCACGACCCGCATGGTCGGCGCGCTGGTGATGATGCACGGCGACGACGACGGGCTGCGGCTGCCGCCCCGGCTGGCCCCGGTCCAGGCCGTCGTCCTCGCGGTCAAGGGCGACCCCGCGGTGCTGGCCGCGGTCCGCGAGACGGGCGACCGGCTGGCGGCGGCGGGCGTCCGGGTCCGGGTCGACGACCGCGCCGACATCCCCTTCGGCCGCCGCGCCGTCGACTGGGAACTGCGGGGCGTACCGGTGCGCGTCGAGATCGGCCCGCGCGATCTGGAGGCCGGTACCGCCACGCTCGCCCGGCGGATCCCGGGCGGCAAGGAACCGGTGCGCACCGACCTGCTGGCCGAGGCGGTGCCGAAGGCGCTGGAGGAGGACCAGGCGCTGCTGCTGCGCCAGGCGCGGGAGCGCCGCATGGCGCGCACGGTGGAGGCGCGGACCGTGGAGGAGGCCGCGGAGGCGGCGGCCGCGGGCGGCTGGGCGCGCATCCGGTGGACCGACCTGGGCCCGGAGGGCGAGGTCGCGCTCGCCGAGCGGGCGGTGTCCGTACGGTGTCTCGTCACCGAGGACGGGGCGGTGCCGGACGCCGATGACGCGCCAGGTAACGTCGCCTATGTGGCGCGCGCCTATTGAGCGGCGGCTCCGAGCGGCGTCCGGGCGACGCGGGGTCCGCGGGCCGGTGGCCCCGGGCGGTCCGGTGTCTACGGGCGGGCCGTACGGGCCGTACGAGGTGGTACGTACCGCCTTGGTGCGCCGTGGGCGGCTCATCCATGCATGTGCGCACCCGCCCTCGTCGCGACGCATCAGCGCTGAACTGACTGGTACGTGCAAATTATTTGAGATGCCCCGGAATCGGAACACCGGGCGGCTCCTGCTCGTTAGCACGACGTGAGCACGACACCACCTGTACTCGCCGCAGAGCTGGCACAGGCGTGGGCCGATATTCAACGGCACCACCCCGAGCTGCCAGATCTCGCCGCGCCCGAATCGCTGATCGGAGAGTCGTCGTCCGCATGTGGCGCCGAGCTCTCCTTCGAACGGCTGCTGCACGAGGCAGTCCATGGCATCGCCGCAGCCCGCGGTGTCCGTGACACCTCGCGCGCCGGCCGCTACCACAACCGCCGGTTCCTGGCGATCGCCGAGGAGCTGGGTCTCGACCACTCCGAGGAGCCGCATCCCAGCAGTGGCTTCTCGCTGGTCACCCTCAGTCCCGAGGCGAGAAAGCGCTATCGCACCACGATCGACCGGCTGCACCGCGCCCTCAAGGCGCACACCGTCGCGACCGCCGCCGAGACCTCCCGCGCCTTCCGCGGCCCCGCGGCGCGGCACGGTTCGTCCGGGGGCGGCGTCCGGGTCAAGGCGGTGTGCGACTGCGGGCGCAACGTCCGCGTCGTTCCGTCGGTGCTGGCCCAGGCGCCGATCATGTGCGGTGGCTGCGGGAAGCCCTTCCGGATTCCGGACGCGGTGGCCGCGGTCGGCTGACCGGTCACGGTGTGGCAGAATGGTCCGCTGTACTCGACAGCCGACCAGGACCCCTCTCTCCTCCGGCTGACGCGTCCATCGGGCACTCGGGTACCGCAACCCCACGCGGCACTTCGCAGTGCTCAACCACGTCAAGACCAGGAGACACCACTCCCGTGGCAGTCAAGATCAAGCTGAAGCGTCTGGGCAAGATCCGTTCGCCTCACTACCGCATCGTCGTCGCCGACTCCCGCACCCGCCGTGACGGCCGGGCCATCGAGGAGATCGGCCTGTACCACCCGGTGCAGAACCCGTCGCGCATCGAGGTCGACTCGGACCGCGTGCAGCACTGGCTGAAGGTCGGCGCCCAGCCGACCGAGCCGGTGCTCGCCATCCTGAAGGTCACCGGCGACTGGCAGAAGTTCAAGGGCCTGCCCGCCCCGGCTCCGATGAAGGTCGCCGAGCCGAAGGCCGACAAGCGCGCCCTGTTCGAGGCCGCGGCCAAGGACGCCGGTGACGAGCCGAAGGGTGAGGCCATCACCCCGAAGGCGAAGAAGTCCGAGAAGAAGTCGGACGAGGCGGCCGAGGCTGCTGAGTCCACCGCGTCGACCGAGGCCTGAGGATGCTCGAGGAAGCCCTCGAGCACCTGGTGAAGGGCATCGTCGACAACCCCGACGACGTGCAGGTCGCCTCGCGCAACCTGCGTCGCGGACGCGTGCTCGAGGTCCGGGTCCACCCTGATGACCTGGGCAAGGTGATCGGCCGCAACGGCCGCACCGCCCGCGCGCTGCGCACCGTCGTGGGCGCCATCGGCGGCCGTGGGATCCGCGTCGACCTCGTCGACGTGGATCAGGTCAGCTGAGAGGCGATCAAGAGGAGCACCGGCACGGGCCGGGGAGGGCCTTGGGCCGTCCCCGGCCCGTGTGCGTGAAGGCCCGTGTGCGGGAAAGGGACATGCATCGTGCAGTTGGTTGTCGCGCGGATCGGCCGTGCCCATGGCATCAAGGGCGAGGTCACCGTCGAGGTGCGCACGGACGAGCCCGAGCTGAGGCTCGGCCCGGGCGCCGTGCTGGCCACCGAGCCCGCCTCGGCCGGGCCGCTGACCATCGAGACCGGCCGGGTGCACAGCGGCCGGCTGCTGCTGCGCTTCGAGGGGGTGCGGGACCGTACGGGCGCGGAGGCGCTGCGCAACGTGCTGCTCATCGCGGAGGTCGACCCCGAAGAGGTCCCCGAGGACCCCGAGGAGTTCTACGACCACCAGCTGATCGACCTCGACGTGGTCACCGTGGACGGCACGGCGGTCGGCCGGATCTCCGAGATCTCCCATCTGCCGTACCAGGACCTGTTGATCGTGAAGCGGCCCGACGGCGGCGAGGTCATGATCCCGTTCGTCTCCGAGATGGTGCCGGAGATCGATCTGGAGGAGCAGCGCGCGGTCATCGACCCGCCGCCGGGACTGCTGGACGAGGCCGAGGCGGAGATCGCCACCGGCCGTGAGGAGGCGCCGTCATGAGGCTCGACGTCGTCACGATCTTCCCGGAGTACCTGGAGCCGCTGAACGTCTCGCTGGTCGGCAAGGCGCGCGCCCGCGGCGTGCTCGACGTCCGCGTCCACGACCTGCGCTCCTGGACGCACGACCGGCACAACACGGTCGACGACACCCCGTACGGCGGCGGCCCCGGCATGGTCATGAAGCCCGAGCCCTGGGGCGAGGCGCTGGACGCGATCATCGCGTCGGGCGAGGGCGAGGGGCTGCCCAAGCCGACGCTGGTGGTGCCCACCCCGAGCGGCCGCCCGTTCACCCAGACCCTCGCGGTGGAGCTGTCCGAGCGCCCCTGGCTGGTCTTCGCTCCGGCGCGCTACGAGGGCATCGACCGGCGGGTGATCGAGGAGTACGGGGAGCGGCTGGAGATCCACGAGGTCTCCATCGGCGACTACGTCCTGGCGGGCGGCGAGGCCGCGGTCCTGGTGATCACCGAGGCCGTCGCCCGGCTGCTGCCCGGTGTCCTGGGCAACGCCGAGTCGCACCAGGACGACTCCTTCGCCCCGGGCGCGATGGCCGACCTGCTGGAGGGTCCCGTCTACACCAAGCCCCCCGAGTGGCGCGGCCGGGGCATCCCGGAGGTGCTGGTCAGCGGCCATCACGGCAAGATCGCCCGGTGGCGCAGGGACGAGGCGTTCCGCCGCACCAGCGCCCACCGCCCCGATCTGATCGAACGCTGCGACCCGGCGACGCTCGACAAGCACGACCGCGCGCTCCTGGCCGATCTCGGCTGGGAGGAGCTGCCGGGGGCGGGCGAAACCGGGGGACGGGCCCGATTTGGGCGGCCACACCGGGCCGTGGAAGAATAGGCCGCTGCCGTACGTCCGGGCGTGCGCCCCTGCCACAGGGGGACCGACGCTCGCCCGATGAGGGCGGCACTCCGAATCAACATTCCGATATGCCGCTGATGACCTGTGGCATCAGCGAAGAAAGCAGACGATCATGTCTCACCTGCTCGACAACGTCGACTCCGCGTCGCTGCGCAGCGACATCCCGACCTTCCGCCCCGGCGACACGGTCAACGTTCACGTCCGCGTCATCGAGGGCAACCGCTCGCGTGTCCAGCAGTTCAAGGGCGTCGTCATCCGCCGCCAGGGCTCCGGCGTGCGGGAGACCTTCACCGTCCGCAAGGTGAGCTTCAGCGTCGGCGTCGAGCGCACCTTCCCGGTGCACACCCCGATCGTCGAGAAGATCGAGGTCGTCACCCGCGGTGACGTGCGCCGTGCGAAGCTGTACTACCTGCGTGACCTCCGCGGCAAGGCCGCGAAGATCAAGGAGAAGCGCACCAGCTGAGTTTTGCTCGACTACTGAGCTCCCGTCGGATGTCCCGGCCGGGCCGGATAGGCTCTCGCCCGATGGACATCGAAGGACGGCTCGCGGAGCGCGATCGCTCCTCCTGTTCCGACCCGGAGCACGAGGAGCGATCGCGCTCTTCGCATACCCCGGAGGAGCCCCCGGCGGAGCAGCCTCCCGCGGAGGAGCCCTCCGCGGACCAGCCCCCCGCCGGGCGTCGCCCGCGGGCGGGGGCGCCCGGCG
>NZ_RIBZ01000671.1:0-5978 GCF_003721215.1 Streptomyces botrytidirepellens | reverse complement strand
GGACCGCCTGCTGGCGGTCCGGCCCCGGTAAGGGTGGGCGATACTGGGTTCGAACCAGTGACCTCTTCGGTGTGAACGAAGCGCTCTCCCGCTGAGCTAATCGCCCGGGTGTGTTCTTCCGGGGTTCTCCCCGGTGGAACGACCTGAACAATACAGGTCGGGCGAGGTGCGGTTCAAACCGGATTCCGGCCGGGCCGCCGGTCGAGCATCCGGGCCCGCAGTCCCCGGCACCCGGCGCGCATCATCAGGGCGTGGTTGGCGCGGAACAACGGCCGCCCGAGCACCGCGAAGCGGCGGAGCAGCGGCTTGCGCGCCACCACGTCCTGCTCGAACAGGGCGCGGGTGCCCGCGCCGCGCGCCGTGACCGTCCAGCGGGCCCAGCCCTCCAGATCGCCGGAGAAGGTGACCCGCAGCGTGCCCCGGGCGGCGTCCCGGTGCGCCTCGGTGACGGTGAGGCGCAGGTCGTACGGGACGAGGGAACGGAAGCGGGCCGTTCCAGTGCGGTCGTCGATCCGCCGCACCTCACGGACCTGGGGCCACCACCGCGGGTAGCCGTCGCCGTCCGCCAGCGCCTCGAAGACGGCGGCGGGGGGTGCGTCGAGGTCCCATCGGCTGTGGAAGCGGTAGTGGCACCAGTCCATGTCCTCAGTGTGCGGCTAGCCGGGCAGCTTGTCGCCGAGCAGGGCCAGGTTCTGGATGGCGGCGAGGCCGTACTGCGCGGTGGCGTTGGTGCTCACCCAGGGCGCCTCGACGCCGGGCACCAGCACGTCCGGGCCGGTGACCTTGGTGCTCTTCCAGCTGACGGAGTCCTCGGGGTAGCCGTCGCCCTCGTGGAATTCGGTGAACTTCTGCCAGGCGCGGGCGGCCAGCGTGTCGTCCTTCAGCTGCACGGCGGCGTAGGCGTCGAGCCGCGAGTGGCCCTGGACCAGGATCAGCGAGCCGAAGTCGGTGCCGTAGCGGGCCTTCTGCTCGGCCTTGGTGGCGTTGAAGTAGCGGCAGTAGTCGAGCCAGGCCTCCTTGAACTTCGGCATCTCGATCAGGTCGATGACCTCGGCACACACCTCGACCAGGCCGAAGACGGCGGACAGGTGGGAGACGCTGACCTTGGGCTTGTCGTCGATGGCGTACTTGCCGGTGTCGAGGTCGTACAGCGCGGCGCCCTGGACGAAGCCGTTGGTCTGCGCGGCGATGGTCTCCATGGTGCTGCGCAGCCGGGCCTCGGCCTTCTCGGCCTGGGGCCCGCGCCGCTCCCATTCGGTGAGCCAGGCGCCCGCCAGTCCGCTCCAGTCGGTGCCGAAGCCGATGGACAGGGCGTGCCGGTCGGGCTTGTAGTCGGGGTCGGGGCGGACCTTGCGCTGCGGGTCCAGGACGAGGAAGGACTCGTCGGAGTCGACGAGGGCGTGCATGATGTCGCCGATCCGCTCGTCGGCGGTGAGGAAGTAGAGGTAGCGGCGGTAGAGGGCAGTGGAGATGCGCTGCTGCTTGGCGCTGTCGGCGAAGTGCTGGACGCCGTGCCGGGTGCCGAGTCCGGTCCATTTGCCCAGGTGGTAGGCGTCGACCTCGCCGGTGTGCCGGGTCATGGCCTCCGCGAAGCGGTAGATGTCGGCGCGCCCGGAGCGCAGATACGCGAGCCAGAGCCACAGGTCCGGGGAGAGTTCGGAGTTGTCCCAGGCGTAGCCGCCGACGTCGTACCGCCACTGGTGCCGGTCCTGGTCATAGGTGTGCATGATGTCGCCGTAGTCCCAGAACCCGTACCAGCGGCGCTGTTCGACCTGGCCCTTGTGGTACTCGAAGAGGAAGTCCAGCCGGTCCTCGATCTTCGCCTTGGCGACGGTGGAGCGGTCGACGGGTGAGAAGAGGCCGCCGAAGACCTTGGCGCGGACCAGGTCCGCGGGTCCGGCGACGAGTTGCGGCGGGGTGCGCAGGGCGGCGGCCTGCTGGACGAGGGTGTCGGCGCTGGGGGTGGCGGCGTTGGCCCAGAAGGTCAGCTCGCTGGTGCGGGCGATGCCGTACGGGGTACCGAACTTCGGCTCGTAGTCCTCGTACGTGATGTTGAGGCCCTCCAGCTGCTCGGCGTAGGTGTCCTGGCCCAGGCCGTCGTGGTAGAAGCGCAGGTCCATGGGCTGGGCCTCGGGGGACCACAGCCACAGGGTGACCTCGGCCTCGTCGCCCGCGGCGCCGCGGATGTCGAGCTGGGCGGGGAACTTCTCCCAGAAGTCGCGCAGTCCGAAGGAGAGCCCGCCGCTGACCCCGCCGACGTAGCCGAAGCCGGACGCCCGGCCGCCGCCGCCCGCGGGGATCCAGCCGTGGCCCGGCTTGGTGCGCTTGCGCAGGGTGAAGCCGTCGGCGGAGAGCTGGGAGAGGGTGTAGTCGCCCCAGGTGGGGATGAGGTGCAGCCGGCTGGTGACCCGCTGGTCCCAGGTGGCGGGGTCGGCCAGCTTCTCGCCCTTGACCTGGGCCTTGCGGACGCTCGCGCCGGGGTCGCGGCGCAGTCCGGTGATGCCCTTGACGGCCTCGGTGAGGAACCCCTTGCCCTCGCCCGCGATGCGGATGTGTCGGTCGTACGCCTCGTCGCGCATGGGGACCGAGAAGCGGACGCCGAGGCCGCGGATGAAGTCCTTGTTCTGGTCACCGTCGAAGGTGATCGTGTGCACCATGCGGAACGAGTCGGCGCCCGCGTAGAAGTAGAGCCGGACGCTGAAGGGGAGCCAGCCGCGGCCGCCCTTGCGGTGCTTGCCGTCGATGCGGACGACGGCGCGGACGGGGCCCTTCTGCTCGACCTTGGCGGCGCTGATCTCGCCGTCGAACCGGTCCCATTTGGCGCTGCCGTGGTCGCCGTCGTCGATGTCGCCCTGGCGGAGCAGGACGAGGCGGCCGTCGCGGGCGATCTCGGTGCTGCCGCGGGTGACGGAGCGTACGAGCTTCTCGCCGTCCTTGCCGATCACGGCCTTGATCACGCCGGTGTCGACGGTGATCCTGCCGCCCTTCTCGGTGACGGTGACCTTCTTGGCGGGGGCGGCGGGCTCACCGGTGGTGAGCCGGTAGGCGGTGCCGTTGCCCAGCCCCTCCCCCGCCGCGTGCGCGGTCCATTTGAGCGAGCCGTCGGGCCAGTAGGCGGTGGCCCAGGTCTGGAGGGGCACGTCCTTGCCGTCGCCCGTGCTGAGCGCGAACGTCCGGTCGGCGGGGTGGGCGCCCTTGGGCCAGGGGACGCCGAAGGTGCTGCCAGCGGCGGCGCCGAGGCCGCCCTCCTCCAGCCAGGTGATCTTCACGGGTTCGTCGGCGGCCTTGGCCTGGTCCGCGGCCCGGTCGGCGGCGGCCGCCTGCGGGGCGTTCTGCGCGAGCATCCAGGAGAACGGGACGGCGGCGCCGGTGACGGCGGCGGCCTTGAGGAGATTGCGCCGGGGAATCGGGGGCATGTCGCTCTCACCTTTCGTACGGGGCTACAAGTCGCACGGGGGCTACGGGGGCAGGTGCATGACATGGGCGGTTACGGGACGGCGGCGGGGTCGGCGACAGGAGCCGGGCGCCGCCGGGTCAGACGTGGGCGCGGCGCTCGACCGCGACCGCACAGGCCGCGAGGGCGCCCACCGCCGGGGCGGCCAGCGGCAGCATCTGCCAGGCGGCGACGGTGACCACCGCAAGCCCGCCCGCCAGCAGCAGCGATCCGCCCGGGTCGGCGGCCAGGCCGCGGCGTACGGCGGTACGGGCCACCGCGGCCCAGTCGGTGCCCGGCCGCCACGCGGCCGCCGTCCGCAGCCCCAGGACGATCACCGCGAGCGTGCCCGCCACGCTCACGGCGACCAGGGCGGGCCCGCCCGGCAGGACTCCGGTGCGGGCCACGCGCAGATCGAAGGCGAGCAGCGCGAGCGCCGCCCACCACAGCAGGGAGAAGCGCCAGCCGCCGCGGGTCGCCTCCCGCACTCCGGAAATGAAGTCCCGCAGTGTGGAGCGCTCGCCGTCCAGATGGCGACGCAGATGCGCGCATCCGGCGGCGAACGACGGGAGCAGGGTGAGCAGCGGCAGCGCGGCGAGCACCACCCAGACCCCGGTCAGCAGGCACTCGGCGAACAGCGAGAAGCGCACCAGTCGCCGCGAGGGCCGCTCGGACCTGCGTATCGCTCGCTCCATGGCGGGGCCCCCTCAGCCCTTCAGCCCGGAGGTCGAGGCGCCCTCGACCAGATAGCGCTGGAAGGCGAGGAAGAACAGCAGCACCGGCAGCAGGGCCACCAGCGACATGGCGACCATGCCTCCGTAGTCGGCGACGCTGTCCTGGTCGATGAAGAGCTTCAGCCCCATCGAGACCGTGTACTTGTCGGGCTCGTTGAGATACAGCAGCGGGCCGATGAAGTCGTTCCAGGACCAGATGAAGGTGAAGATCGCGCTGGTGATCAGGGCCGGACGGCACAGCGGCAGCACGATGCTCCAGTAGATGCGCAGATGACCGCAGCCGTCGAGCCGCGCCGCCTCGTCCAGCTCGCGGGGCAGGCCCCGCATGAACTGCACCATCAGGAAGACGAAGAACGCGTCCGCCGCCAGGTACTTGCCGAGCAGCAGCGGGACATAGGTGTTGATCAGTTCCATCTTCTGGAACAGGATGTACTGCGGAATGATCAAGATCTGGAAGGGCAGCAGCAGGGTGGAGATCATGAGCGTGAACAGCGCGTTCCGCCCCGCGAACCGGATCCTGGCGAACGCGTACGCCGCCAGCGAGCAGGAGAACAGAACCCCGATCACCGAACCGACCGCCAGGAACAGCGAGTTGGTGAAGAAGGTCGTGACGGGCACGTCCGCGATGCCGTCGCCGAGCCTCCGGTAGTTCTCGGTGATCGGATCGGTGGGCAGCAGCTGAAGACTGCCGATGATCTTGTTGCCGGGCTTGAACGAACCGCCGATCACCCACACCACGGGGTAGAGGATCACGGCCAGCACGGCGAGCGCGCCCAGGTGCCAGGCCGCCGAGCGGATCCGCGCCCGCCCCGAGCGGGTCAGGGACGTCGAGGACGTCAGGGAGGTCGAGGGAGTGGTCACCGGGCGTCCTCCTCGTAGTGCACCCAGCCGCGCTGGGTCTTGAACAGCACCGCGGTCACCAGGCCGATGCCGAGCATCAGCATCCAGGCCATCGCGGCGGCGTAGCCCATGCGCAGGTTCCGGAAGCCCTGTTCGTACAGGTACCAGCCGTAGACCAGCAGCGAGTCCCCCGGGCCGCCGGTGTTGGTGCCGGAGCCCGCGAGCACGACCGCGGAGGTGAAGACCTGGAAGGAGTGGATGAGTTCCAGCAGCAGGTTGAAGAAGAGCACCGGGGAGATCATCGGCAGGGTGATGGAGCGGAAGCGCCGCCACGCTCCCGCCCCATCCATCTCGGCCGCCTCGTACAGCTCGCGCGGCACCTGCTTCAGCCCGGCGAGGAAGATCACCATCGGGGCGCCGAACTGCCAGACGGTCAGCGTGATCAGCGTGGGCAGGGCCCAGTCCGGATCCCCGATCCAGCCGCCGATGTCCCAGCCGAACAGACTCATCGACTTGTCGACGATCGCGTCGTCGTTGAAGATCGCCCGCCAGACGATGCCGATGCTCACGCTCGCGCCGATGAGCGAGGGCGCGTAGAACGCCGAGCGGTAGAAGCCCTGTCCCTTGCGCGGCTTGACCAGCAGCAGCGCCACACCCAGCGCGGCCAGCAGCTTCAGCGGGGTGCCGATCAGGACGTACTTCAGCGTCACCTCGACCGATGTCCACCACCGGTCGTCCTGGAACATCTCCTGGAAGTTCTTGAACCCGACCCAGCGGGGCGAGTCGAAGAGGGTGTAGTCGGTGAACGCCAGATAGAGCGAGACCAGCATCGGGCCGAGCGTGAGCAGCAGGATCCCGATGCACCAGGGCGTCAGGAAGAGATAGCCCGCCAGGGTCTCCCGGCGGCCGGACCGCCGCCCGGCCGCCGCACCCGGAGCGTCCGGCGCGGCCCCCTTGCGGGCCTCGGGCCG
>NZ_RIBZ01000670.1:0-5975 GCF_003721215.1 Streptomyces botrytidirepellens | reverse complement strand
GGGCTGGCCCGAGGGCCTGCCGGACGGCGGCCGCCACGGCTTCACCCCCGCCCACCGCACCCGCCTGGAGGCGGCGCTCCCGGCCATGGCGGCACGCCTCGCCGAGGCCCTGACCGCCGCCGATGCCCCCGGGCCGCCGGACCGGAAACCCCTCGCCGCCAAGCCGCGCCGCGTCCTCGTGCTCGGCTTCGAGGAGCTGATGTACGCCCCGCTGCGGCTCGCCGGGGCGCTGGACGACGTACTCGACGGGGCCGAGGTGCGGTACTCGACCACCACGCGGTCGCCCGTGCTCGCCGTGGACGACGCCGGGTACGCGATCCGTACCGCGCTCACCTTCCCCGCCCATGACGCCCCCGCCGACGGGCCCGGTCCGCGCTACGCCTACAACGTGGCGCCCGGCACCGACCCCGCGCGCCGCTTCGACGCGGTCGTCGCCGTCGTGGACTCGGCCGCCGACACCCCCGCGCTGCACGCCCCCGACGGGCTGCTCGCGCGGCTGGCCCCGCACACCGACCGGCTGCTGCTGGCCGTCGTCCCCTCCCACGTACCGCCACCCCCCACAGCCACCGCTCCCGTCCCCGAACGACAGGCCCCCTCCATGCACCAACCGCCGCCCGAGCCCCTGCGCGGTCCCGCGTTCTCGTCCTACGCCCCCGACGACGTCGGCTGGCTGCTCCAGGACTTCTCCCACGTCACCCTCGAAGCCCCCACCGAGGAGCGCGAGGAAGCGATCCAGAGCGGCGGGGCGCACTACGCCGAGTCGCTGCCCGTCGAGTACCAGCCCAGCGAGGAGTACCAGGAGCTGTTCCGGGCCGCGCTCGACACCTCCGCGGCCCGCATCGCCCGCGCGGTCGGCACCGTCACCGAGACCGTGCTCGCCGAGCGCTCCCCGCGCCCCGTCCTCGTCTCGCTCGCCCGGGCCGGGACCCCGGTCGGCGTGCTGATGCGCCGCTGGGCGCGCCACGCCCACGGGCTCGACCTGCCGCACTACGCGGTCTCCATCGTGCGCGGCCGCGGCATCGACACCGCCGCGCTGCGCTGGCTGGCCGACCACCACGACCCGGCCGATGTCGTCTTCGTCGACGGCTGGACGGGCAAGGGCGCGATCACCCGCGAGCTGTCGGACGCCCTCGCCCCGTACCCGGACTTCGACCCGCGGATCGCCGTCCTCGTCGACCCGGGCCGCTGCGTGGACACCTACGGCACCCGCGACGACTTCCTCGTCCCCTCCGCGTGCCTCAACTCGACCGTCTCCGGGCTGATATCGCGCACCGTGCTCCGCTCCGACCTCGTCGGACCGGACGACTTCCACGGCGCGAAGTTCTACCGCGAGCTGGCCGACGCCGACCTGTCCGGTGACTTCCTCGACGCCATCACGGCCCGCTTCGAGGAGGTCGCCGACGACGTGGCGGCGGACGTGAAGGAGCTGGCCGCCGCCGACCGCACCCCGAGCTGGGAGGGGTGGCGGGCCGTCGAGCGGATCAGCGAGGAGTACGGCATCCACGACGTCAACCTGGTCAAGCCGGGCGTCGGCGAGACGACACGCGTGCTGCTGCGCCGCGTCCCCTGGAAGATCCTCGCCAAGCGCGGCGCGGGCGCGGACCTGGACCACGTACGGCTGCTCGCCGAGCAGCGCGGGGTGCCGGTCGAGGAGACGGACGGCCTGCCGTACACCTGCGTGGGGCTGATCCACCCGCGCTACACCCGCGGCGCCACGGGCGCGGACGGCAAGGCGGTGGCGGCGAGATGAACGCAATGACGACCTACCCGGCGGAGGCGGCCCGATGACCGTTCTGGTGGCAAGCGATCTCGACCGCACGCTGATCTACTCGGCGGCGGCGCTCGGACTCGACATGCCCGACGCCGAGGCGCCCCGGCTGCTGTGCGTCGAGGTGTACCAGGGCAAGCCCCTGTCGTATCTGACGGAGGCGGCGGCCGGACTGGTCGCCGAGCTGGGCCGTACCTCCGTCTTCGTACCGACGACCACCCGCACCCCCGAGCAGTACCGGCGGGTCCATCTCCCCGGCCCGCCCCCGCGCTTCGCGATCTGCGCGAACGGCGGCCATCTGCTGGTCGACGGCGAGTCCGACCCCGAGTGGCACGCGGGCGTGCGCGGCGCCCTGGCCGACGCCTGCGCCCCGCTGGAGGAGGTCCGCGCCCACCTCACCGCCACCGCCGACCCGGCCTGGCTGCTCAAGGAACGGGTCGCGGAGGACCTGTTCGCGTACCTCGTGGTGGAGCGGAAGCTGCTGCCCCAGAGTTACGTCAAGGAGCTGGCGGTGTGGGCGGAGCCGCGCGGCTGGACCGTCTCGCTCCAGGGCCGCAAGATCTACGCCGTTCCGAAGCCGCTCACCAAGAGCGCGGCCCTCGCCGAGGTCACGCGCCGCACCGGCGCGGACGAGGTGCTCACCGCGGGCGACTCGCTCCTCGACGCCGACCTGCTGGAGGCCGCCGACCACGCCTGGCGCCCAGGCCACGGCGAACTGGCCACCGCGGGCTGGACGGCACCGCAGGTCACGGCGGTCGAGGAGCAGGGCGTCGCGGCGGGCGAGGCGATCGCCCGCGCCCTGTCCGAACACGCCTCCCTGCACTGGGCGAAGGCCCGCCGCGAGGTCATCCGCGCCGTTTCCCGCGGCCGGGACTGAGCAGCGCCGCGAGCCGGGTGACGGCGAAGCCGAGCGCCGCGAGTGCGGCGGCGCCCAGCACGGCCTTGGAGTACGCCGAGACGTAGTCCGTCACCCGGTGCCAGTGGTCGCCGAGCGCGTAACCGGCCAGCACGAACGCCGCGTTCCAGATCAGACTGCCGAGGGTGGTGAGGGCGAGGAAGACAGGGACCGACATCCGCTCGACGCCGGCCGGTACCGAGATCATGCTGCGGAAGATCGGGATCATGCGGCCGAAGAAGACCGCCTTGGTGCCGTGCCGCCGGAACCACCGCTCGGTCCGGTCGATATCGGCGGCCTTGACCAGCGGCAGCCGCGCGGCGATCGCGCGGGTCCGGTCCCGGCCGAGCAGCGCGCCCACCCCGTACAGGGCGAGCGCGCCGACGACCGAACCGGCCGTGGTCCACAGCAGCGCGGCGTACAGGTTCATCCGCCCCTGACCCGCCGCGAACCCGGCGAGCGGCAGGATCACCTCGCTGGGCAGCGGCGGGAACAGGTTCTCCAGTGCGATGGCGACGCCCGCGCCCGGCGCCCCGAGGGCGTCCATGAGGCCGGTGGCCCAGTCGGTGATGCGATCGGTCATGGCACGGAACGCTAGAAATCGGCGCGCCCGCGGACCATGAGGCCGACCGCCCGGCCGTACGGGCCCGCACCGCAGCCACACCCTGCGGAAATCCTCAGTGTGCCGGTGGCCGGCGGCGGCTAGCGTTGCGGTCCATGGGGACGTCGGGGAAGTGGTTACGGCACGGGCTGCGGCTGGTGGCCGGGCTGCTGATCGGCGCGGGCACCGCCGTCGCCGAGCTGCTGTACACCGTGACCGCCGGGCTGACCCTGCTGTGCGTGACCACCCGGCCGACCACCCGTCCGCGCGCCCGCGCCCGCGCCCTGCGCCCGCTGACGGCGGGCGCCCGATGGCTCACCGAGGCGGAACGCCGCAGGCTGGCCCGGTTCCTCGACGCGGACATCACCCCCGAGTACGGCGGCGAGCAGGCACTGCGCTACGTCGCCACGCGCTGGGCGCTGGGCCTGCTCGGCGGGGTGGTGCCCGCGCTGGCCGTCATCGGCGCCGGATTCGGCTCGCTGCTGCTGTGGGGCGTGCCGGTGCTCGGCGGCGATCACTGGTTCGACCTGGTCATGACCGGGTTCGGCGGCGTGGTCCTGTTCATCCTGGCGGCGCAGGGCGTCGTGGCGGTCGCGGCCTGGGAGGCGCTGCTCGCCCGGCACCTGCTCGGCCCCAGCCCGCGGGACGCCCTGCACCACCGCATCGAGGAGCTGGCCGCCAGCCGCGCCGGGGTCGTGGACGCCGTGGACGAGGAGCGGCGGCGCATCGAACGCGATCTGCACGACGGGGTGCAGCAGCGGCTCGTCGCGCTCGGCATGCTGCTGGGCCGGGCGCGCCGCAGCCGGGACGCGGAGCGGGCCCACGCCCTGCTCGTCCAGGCCCACGAGGAGAGCCGCCAGGCCCTCGACGACCTGCGCGAGGTGGCGTGGCGCGCCTACCCGGCCGCGCTGGACGAGGCCGGGCTGCGGGTGGCGCTGGAGGGGGTCGCCGAGCGGTCGGCGATCCCGGTCCGGCTGGAGTACGGGCTGGCGGCGGAGCCGGGCACGAGGGTCCGTACGGTCGCGTACTTCGTCGTCTCCGAGGCCGTGACGAACGCGGTCAAGCACTCGGGTGCGTCCCGTATCGACGTGGCGCTGACAGATGGACCTGCGGACGCTCTCGGCGAGGGCGCGGACACCCTCCTCGTACGGATCACCGACGACGGCACCGGGGGCGCCGACCCGGCGGGCGGCGGTCTGCTCGGGCTGGCGCGCCGGGCCGCCGCGCTCGACGGCCGGCTCCGGGTGACCAGCCCGTCCGGCGGCCCCACCACCATCACCGCGGAGCTGCCATGCCTGCCCCCCTGCGCTTGATCCTCGCCGACGACTCGACCCTGCTGCGCGAGGGCCTGGTGCGGCTGCTCGCCGACGAGGGCCACGAGGTGGTGACCACGGTCGGCGACGGCACCGCGCTGCTGGAGGCCGTGGACCGGCACCCGGACGTAAACGCCGTCGTCGTGGACGTCCGCATGCCGCCCACCCACACCGACGAGGGGCTGCGGGCGGCCCTGGAGATCCGGCGACGCCACCCGGCGGTCGGCGTGCTCGTCCTGTCGCAGTACGTCGAGAAGCGGTACGCGACCGAGCTGCTGAGCGGGCCGGGTGAGGGCGTCGGCTACCTCCTGAAGGACCGGGTCGTCCAGGTCGACGAGTTCCTCGACGCCCTGGAGCGGGTCGCCGCGGGCCGCGCCGCGTTCGACCCCGAGGTCGTCCGCCGCCTGCTCTCCCGCAGCACCCACACCGACCCGCTGGCCCGGCTCACCCCGCGCGAGCGCGACGTCCTCGACGCGATGGCCCAGGGCCACGCCAACGCCACGATCGCCGAGCGGCTGCACGTGTCGCGCAGCGCCGTCGAGAAGCACATCAACGCGATCTTCGACAAGCTCGAACTCCCCGGCAGCTCGGGATACTCTCGCCGCGTTCTGGCGGTACTGCGCTACCTGGGAAGCTAGGCAAGAGAGGGAGGCCCACCTCGTGGCCGAGAGCAAGAGCACTCCGATCACCAGCGAGTTGTACGGCTACATGCTGGCCCACAACCCGCCGCTCGACCCCGTGCAGCGCGAACTGGTCGAGGTGACGCACGCACAGCTCCCGCAGTACGCCGGGATGCAGTCCGCCGAGGAACAGGGCCCGCTGCTGGCGTTCCTGGTCCGGCTGACCGGCGCCCGCCACATCGTGGAGGTCGGCACCTTCACCGGCTTCTCCGCGCTGTCCATGGCGCAGGCCCTGCCCGCCGACGGCACCCTGGTCGCCCTCGACGTATCGGACGAGTGGACCGCGTACGGGCGGGCAGCGTGGGCCGAGGCGGGCGTCGCCGACCGCATCGACCTGCGGATCGCGCCCGCCCTGGACTCCCTGCGCGCGATGCCCGCCGAGCCGCACATCGACCTGGCCTACCTCGACGCGGACAAGGGCAACTACATCCCGTACTGGGAGGAGCTGGTGCCCCGGCTGAACCCGGGCGGGCTGATCGTCGCGGACAACGTCTTCTACCACGGGGACGTCGTCGACCCGGCGGCCACCGGGGGCGGCGCCGCGATCAAGGAGTTCAACGACCACGTGGCGGCCGACGACCGCATGGAGGCGGTCATGCTCACGATCGCCGACGGCCTGACCCTGGCTCGCCGCCGCCGCTGACCTGCCGGGCGCCCGCGCCGCGGTGGCGGCGGGGGAGGTGGGGCCAGCGGTGCCGGTGGGCCCGGCCGGGCGGGG
>NZ_RIBZ01000673.1:0-5960 GCF_003721215.1 Streptomyces botrytidirepellens | reverse complement strand
GGCGGCGGGGGCGGGGCGGGCGGCCCCGTGGGCAGCGAGGTGAGCGTCTGCTGCTCGGCCACCGAGGGCCGGGACGGTGGCTTGTCCAGGGGTGCGCCCGGGGCCGGCGGGGCCCAGGGGTCGTGGTCGCGCGGCTCCGGCTGCCGCGGTTGTTCGTGCTGGTCGGGCTGGTCAGCCATGTATCTCCCCCACAGCGATGTCCGCCCATGCTACGGGCTGGCAACACCGCCCCGTGCCCCCGCATCTACGATGACCGGAGCCCGCCGCCGGCGGCCGTCACCCGGAGGTTCTCGTTGACCGATCTCACCGCCTTCATCGCCGGACTGCCCAAGGCGGAGCTGCACGTCCACCACGTCGGCTCGGCGTCCCCGCGCATCGTGGCCGAGCTGGCGGCGCGCCATCCGGACTCCAAGGTGCCGACCGATCCGGAGGCGCTGGCGGACTACTTCGTCTTCCGTGACTTCGCCCACTTCATCGACGTCTACCTCTCGGTGGTGGACCTGATCCGCGACGCCGAGGACGTGCGGCTGCTCACCTACGAGATCGCCCGCGACATGGCCCGGCAGAACATCCGCTACGCCGAACTGACCGTCACCCCCTACAGCTCGACCCGGCGCGGCATTCCGGACGCGGCATTCACCGAGGCGATCGAGGACGCCCGCAAGGCGGCCGAGGCCGAGTTCGGCACCGTGCTGCGCTGGTGCTTCGACATCCCCGGCGAGGCCGGGCTGCAATCCGCCGAGGAGACCGCCCGCATCGCCTGCGACCTGCGCCCCGAGGGGCTGGTCTCGTTCGGCCTCGGGGGGCCCGAGATCGGCGTGCCGCGCCCGCAGTTCAAGCCGTACTTCGACCGTGCCATCGCCGCCGGGCTGCACAGCGTTCCGCACGCGGGCGAGACCACCGGGCCGCAGACGATCTGGGACGCCCTGACCGAGCTGCGCGCCGAGCGGATCGGCCATGGCACCAGCGCCGTCCAGGACCCGAAGCTGCTCGCCCATCTCGCGGAGCACCGCATTCCGCTGGAGGTCTGCCCGACCTCCAACATCGCCACCCGCGCGGTCGCCACCTTGGATGAGCACCCCATCAAGCAGATGGTCGAGGCCGGGGTACTGGTCACCATCAACAGCGACGACCCGCCGATGTTCGGCACCGACCTCAACACCGAGTACACGGTCGCCGCCCGGCTGCTCGGACTGGACGCGGCGGGTGTCGCGGCCCTCGCGAAGAACGCCGTCGAGGCGTCCTTCCTGGACGCGCCGGGCAAGGCGCGGCTGACCGCGGAGATCGACGCCTACACGACGATAGCGGCCCGATGACGGCGGCGGGCGCGGCCTTCCTCCCGGTCGGCCACCGCGGCGACCCGTACACCCACCGCGAGAACACCCTGGCGTCCATCAGCTCGGCGATACGCGCCGGGGCGGGCGCCGTGGAGGTCGACGTCCGGCTGACCCGCGACGGCGTCCCGGTCCTCCTCCATGACGCGACCCTCAAGCGACTGTGGGGCCATGACCGGCCCCTGTCCGCGCTGACCGCCGAGGAGGTGCGGCGGCTGTCCGGCGGGGGCATACCCACGCTGCGCGACGCACTCGCCGCGACCGGACGGACCCGGCTGCTGATCGACCTGCCCGACGCGTCGGCCGCCCTCGCGGCCGTCGCCGAGGTGCGCGAGGCCGGAGCCGCGGACCGGGTGTACTACTGCGGCGAGCTGTCCGCGCTGCGCCGGGTGCGCCGCGCGGAGCCCGGCGCGGAGATCTCCCTGACCTGGACCACCCTCGCGCCGCCCCGGCCCACCCTGCTGGCCGATCTGCGGCCCCGCTGGATCAACTACCGCTTCGGCCTGGTCTCCCCCGGCCTCGTCGAACGCGCCCACGCCGACGGCCTGCTGGTCTCCGCCTGGACCGCCGACACCCGCCACTCGATGGCGCGGCTGCTGCGCGCGGGTGCCGACGCGATCACCACCAATCGCATCGGCACCCTCTGCGCCCTGCTCAGCCGCCGCTGACCGGCCCCACGCGGGGTCAGCCCAGCGACGTCATCACGTGCTTGATGCGGGTGTAGTCCTCGAAGCCGTACGCCGACAGGTCCTTGCCGTAACCGGACTTCTTGAATCCGCCGTGCGGCATCTCGGCGACCAGCGGGATGTGGGTGTTGATCCAGACGCAGCCGAAGTCCAGCGCCTTGGACATCCGCATCGCGCGGCCGTGGTCCTTGGTCCACACCGACGAGGCGAGCGCGTACTCCACGCCGTTGGCGTAACTGACCGCCTGGGCCTCGTCGGAGAACGACTGGACGGTGATGACCGGGCCGAAGACCTCGTGCTGGACGATCTCGTCGTCCTGCTTGAGCCCGGAGACCACGGTGGGCGCGTAGAAGTAGCCCTTCTCGCCCACCCGGTGGCCGCCCGCCTCGACCTTGGCGTGCGCGGGCAGCCGCTCGATGAAGCCGCTGACCTTGGCCAGCTGGTTGGCGTTGTTGAGCGGGCCGAACAGCACGTCCTCGTCGTCCGGGGCACCGGTCTTGGTGTCCGCCGCGGCCTTGGCCAGGGCGGTCACGAACTCGTCGTGGATCGACTCGTGGACGAGCACCCGGGTGGCCGCCGTACAGTCCTGGCCCGCGTTGAAGAAGCCCGCGACCGAGATGTCCTCGACGGCCTTGGCGATGTCGCTGTCCTCGAAGACCACGACCGGCGCCTTGCCGCCCAGCTCCAGATGGACCCGCTTGAGGTCCTTCGACGCGCTCTCCGCGACCTGCATACCGGCCCGCACCGAGCCGGTGATGGACGCCATGGCGGGCACGTCGTGCTCGACCATCAGCCGCCCGGTGTCCCGGTCGCCGCAGATGACGTTGAACACGCCCTGCGGATGACCCAGTTCCGCCAGCACCCCGCCGATGATCTCGGCGAAGAGCACGGTGGAGGCCGGGGTGGTGTCGGAGGGCTTGATGACGACCGTGTTGCCCGCCGCCAGCGCCGGCGCGAACTTCCACACGGCCATCATCATCGGGTAGTTCCACGGCGCGACCTGCGCGCACACCCCGATCGGCTCGCGCCGGATGATCGAGGTCAGCCCCTCCATGTACTCACCGGCCGAGCGGCCCTCCAGCATCCGGGCCGCGCCCGCGAAGAACCGGATCTGGTCGATCATCGGCGGCATTTCCTCGTCCCGCGTGAGCCCGATCGGCTTGCCGGTGTTCTCCGACTCGACCGCGATCAGCTCCTCCGCCCGCGCCTCGAAGGCGTCGGCGATCTTCAGCAGTGCCTTCTGCCGCTCGCCGGGCACCAGGTCCCGCCAGGCGGGGAACGCGGCCGCGGCCGCGTTCATCGCCGCGTCCACGTCCGCCGCTCCCGACAGCGGCGCCGTGGCGTACACCTCGCCCGTGGCCGGGTTGACCACCTCCGTGGTGCGCCCGTCCGCGGCGTCCCGGAACTCACCGTCGATGTAGTTGCGCAAACGACGCAGCTCGGTGGTCACGTGCCACCCCTCCTGTCTGCTGTCCGATGGGTGAGACACCACCCTAATCGCGAGGACGACGCTTTCAACATACCCGCCACACCAGAACAACGGAATCAGTGATTTTTACTCACCCACACAACGGAATTCATCGGTCGAGGGTTGCCAGACAGTCGAGGCTCGTGCACAGTGTGGGCCGTGGCCACACCTGACAAGAACGGCACGCCGTCGATCGACTCCGTATCCCTGGCGATCATCGAACAGCTCCAGGAGGACGGGCGGCGCCCCTACGCCGCCATCGGCAAGGCCGTGGGCCTGTCCGAGGCGGCCGTGCGGCAGCGCGTACAGAAGCTGCTCGACCAGGGCGTGATGCAGATCGTCGCCGTCACCGACCCCCTCACCGTGGGGTTCCGGCGCCAGGCGATGGTCGGGATCGACGTCGACGGCGATCTCGACCCGGTCGCGGACGCGCTGACCGCCATGGACGAGGTCGAGTACGTGGTCGTCACCGCGGGCTCCTTCGACCTCCTCATCGAGGTCGTCTGCGAGGACGACGACCATCTCCTTGAAACGATCAACAAGCGGATCCGGACGCTGCCCGGCGTGCGCTCCACCGAGAGCTTCGTCTACCTCAAGCTCCGGAAGCAGACCTACACCTGGGGAACGAGATAGCCATGAGCGCGGACCTCTCCAAGACGGCGTACGACCACCTGTGGATGCACTTCACCCGCATGTCGTCGTACGAGAACGCCCCCGTGCCGACGATCGTGCGCGGCGAGGGCACGTACATCTACGACGACAAGGGCAAGCGCTACATCGACGGCCTCGCCGGGCTCTTCGTGGTGCAGGCCGGCCACGGGCGCGTGGAACTCGCGGAGACCGCGTACAAGCAGGCGCAGGAGCTGGCCTTCTTCCCGGTGTGGAGCTACGCCCACCCCAAGGCCGTCGAACTGGCCGAACGACTGGCCGGATACGCGCCCGGCGACCTCAACAAGGTCTTCTTCACCACCGGCGGCGGCGAGGCGGTCGAGACCGCCTGGAAGCTCGCCAAGCAGTACTTCAAGCTCACCGGCAAGCCCACCAAGCACAAGGTCATATCCCGGGCCGTCGCCTACCACGGCACGCCCCAGGGCGCCCTGTCGATCACCGGCCTGCCCGGGCTGAAGGCCCCCTTCGAGCCGCTGGTCCCCGGCGCGCACAAGGTGCCCAACACCAACATCTACCGGGCGCCGATCCACGGCGACGACCCCGAGGCCTACGGCCGCTGGTGCGCCGACCAGATCGAGCAGCAGATCCTCTTCGAGGGCCCGGACACCGTCGCCGCGGTCTTCCTGGAGCCCGTGCAGAACGCGGGCGGCTGCTTCCCGCCGCCGCCCGGGTACTTCCGGCGGGTGCGCGAGATCTGCGACCAGTACGACGTCCTGCTCGTCTCCGACGAGGTCATCTGCGCGTTCGGGCGGCTGGGCACGATGTTCGCGTGCGACAAGTTCGGCTACGTCCCGGACATGATCACCTGCGCGAAGGGCATGACCTCCGGCTACTCCCCGATCGGTGCGTGCCTCGTCTCCGACCGGCTCGCCGAACCCTTCTACCGGGACGGCAACACCTTCCTGCACGGCTACACCTTCGGCGGCCACCCGGTCTCGGCGGCGGTGGCCCTCGCCAACCTCGACATCTTCGAGCGCGAGGGGCTCAACCAGCATGTGCTGGACACCGAGGCGGCGTTCCGCTCCACCCTGGAGCGGCTGCACGACCTGCCGATCGTCGGCGACGTCCGGGGGAACGGCTTCTTCTACGGCATCGAGCTGGTCAAGGACAAGGCCACGAAGGAGTCCTTCGACGCCGACGAGACCGAGCGCATCCTGTACGGCTTCCTCTCCAAGGCCCTGTACGACAACGGGCTCTACTGCCGTGCAGACGACCGCGGCGACCCGGTCGTCCAGCTGGCCCCGCCGCTGATCGCGGACCAGGGGCTGTTCGACGAGATCGAGCAGGTGCTGAGGGGCGTGCTCACGGAGGCGTGGACGAAGCTCTGAGCTCCCCCACCCCGCCCCTCCCCGACCCCAGGGGCTCCGCCCCTGGACCCCACAGAGCCGGGGCCATGGCCAGGGGGCGCGCCGACGGCCCGGGCCGCGGGCTTGCCCCCTGGCCGTGCCCTGCGGGGCCGGGGGGATGGCTCGGTGGGCGTGGGGCGTGTCAGCCCCACTTGAGGGCGAACCACAGTTCCATCCGCACGTCCGCGTCGCCCAGGTCCGCCTCCAGCAGGGCCGCGGCGCGGGCGATGCGCTGGCGGACCGTGTTGCGGTGGATGTCCAGCGCCACCGCCGTACGGTCCCAACTGCCGTGCAGCGACAGCCACATCCGCAGCGTCTCGCGCAGGGCGGGCGCACCGTCCAGCGGCGCGAGCCGGGCGCGGCCCAGCGTCTCGGCCTCGGCCGGGTCGACCAGTGAGGCGACCCCGCCCCGCGACGGCGCGTGCCGCACCAGGGGCAGCCGCTCCGCGACCGCCCG
>NZ_RIBZ01000674.1:0-5953 GCF_003721215.1 Streptomyces botrytidirepellens | reverse complement strand
GGCGGACGGTCACATGCCGTCCGCCCGCCCGCCGTACGCGCGTGTAGGTGCGGTGTGCCCTACGCGGCCGCCTCCTTGGGGGCCTGGCCCTCCTGCTCGGCCTCCACCTGCTGGTTCCACTCCCGCTTCGACGCCTGCCAGCCGTCCTCGTTGTGGCCGCGCCGCCAGTAGCCGGAGATGGACAGCCACTCGCGCGGCACCTCGCGCTCCAGTCGCAGATAGCGGCGGATCTCCTTCACGAAGCCCGCCTCGCCGTGCACGAAGGCATGCACCTGCCCGGCCGGGAAGTCCAGCCCGCGGACGGCCGCCACCAGTGCCTCGCCGACCGGCGCGGCGCCCCGGTGCAGCCACACGACCTCGGCCCCGTCCGGAACGGCCAGTTTGTGCTCCTCTTCCGGCCCCTCGACCTCGATGAAGGCGTGCACGACGGGCCTGCCCGCGCCCTGGGGCCGTTGGGCCAGCCGCTCCAGCGCGGCGGCGATCGCGGGCAGGGCGCTCTCGTCACCGGCGAGCAGATGCCAGTCGGCGTCCTCGTGCGGGGCGTAGGCGCCGCCCGGCCCCTGGAAGTAGATCTCCTGGCCGGGCCGCGCGTGGGCCGCCCACGGTCCGGCCAGGCCCTCGTCGCCGTGGACCACGAAGTCGATCGTCAGCTCGCGGGCCGCCGGGTCCCACGCCCGCACCGTGTACGTACGGGTGACCGGCCACTGCTCGCGGGGGAGTTCCTCGCGGATCCGCTCCAGGTCGAACGGCTCGGGACAGGCCACGCCCTCGGCGGGGAACAGCAGCTTGACGTAGTGGTCGGTCCATTCACCGGCGCTGAATTCGGCAAGACCGTCGCCACCGAGCACCACCCGCACCATGTGGGGGGTCAGCCGGTCGGTGCGTACCACCTGCGCCCGGTGGGGCCGCGGACGTTTACGGGCAGGACGGTCTGCCATGGCGGGCTCCTTGATCGGCAATGGTTAGGTTAAGCTAACCTAACACTTTATCCCTCAAGGGTGGAGAGCACCCGCCGCAAGGATCCACCCAGTCCCCAGCGCTCCGCGAGCGCGTCCACCGCGCGCGGGTCGCGCGGCGTCCGCGGCACGGCGGCGTCGAACGGCGGCAGCGGGACGTCCGAGGCGACCCGGACGACCTTCGGCGCGACCGCGAGATACGGCCGCGCCTCGTCCAGCCGCTTGCGCTGCGTGGGGGTCAGCTTGGAGTCGGGGTCGTCGACCGCGGCCATGATCCCGGCCAGGTCGCCATGCGCGGCCAGGAGCTTGGCGGCGGTCTTCTCGCCGACCCCGGGCACGCCCGGCAGGCCGTCGCTCGGGTCGCCGCGCAGCAGCGCCAGATCCGCGTATCCGCCGCCGTCCACCCCGTACTTCTCGCGCAGCAGCGCCTCGTCCACCACCTGGAGCGTGCCGACGCCCTTGACCGGGTAGAGCACTCGCGCCCGGCGCTCGTCGCTGACCAGCTGGAAGAGGTCGCGGTCGCCGGTGACGATGTCGACCGGGCCGGTCGCGCGCCCGGCGAGCGTGCCGATCACATCGTCCGCCTCGTAGCCCGCCGAGCCCACCCGGGCGATGCCGATCGCGTCCAGCACCGCGTCGATCACCGGGACCTGCGGGGAGAGGGTGTCCGGAACCTCCTCCTGGTCGACCCCGGCCGCCTCCGGGGCCTCCTCGGCGACCCGGTGCGCCTTGTACGTGGGGATCAGCTCCACCCGCCAGGCGGGCCGCCAGTCGAAGTCCATACAGGCCACCAGATCGTCCGGCCGGTGGTCCTGGACCAGCCGGGCGATGAAGTCCAGCAGCCCGCGCACGGCGTTCACCGGAGTGCCGTCGGGGGCCTTGACCGAATCAGGCACCCCGAAATAGGCACGGAAGTACAGAGAAGCGGTATCGAGAAGCATCAGGCGTCGGGTCACATCTCGATAATGCCGTACGCCGGTGACACTCCCGGACTGGGAATGTGAGCTGGGTCACCGTATGGTTTACGCCATAAGGAGAGGGGCAGGTGCGCCCCCGGAGCGAGGCCCTTGCGTGATTCAACTATTGCGTAGGGCATGCGGTCCCGGTGCCGTGCTGTTCCACGACCTGCCGGCGGGGGTGGCGGGTCGTTTTTTGGTGCGATATGAGAGGTATATGTGTCCAAACTGCGAGCCGAAGGCCTGTACAAGGTGTTCGGCAGAAGACCCGATGAGGCGGTAGCCGATCTCGAGGGCGGTGCGGACCGCGAGAAACTGCGGGCGGAAGGTACGACGGCTGCGGTCATCGATGCTTCCTTCGCGGTCGAGGCGGGCCAGACATTCGTCGTCATGGGTCTGTCCGGATCCGGGAAGTCCACGCTGCTGCGCATGCTGAACGGGCTGCTGGAGCCGACCGCCGGACGCGTCCTCTTCGACGACGACGACCTCACCGCGCTCAGCCCCCGCGAACTGCGCCGGGTGCGCTCCCACAAGATCAGCATGGTCTTCCAGCACTTCGCCCTCTTCCCGCACCGCACGGTGCTGGAGAACGCCGGGTACGGCCTGGAGGTCCAGGGCATACCGTCAGAGGAGCGCGTGAAGCGCGCCACCGAGGCCCTGGAGATGGTCGGTCTGGCCGGCTGGGAGAAGTCCTGGCCCGACGAGCTGTCCGGCGGTATGCAGCAGCGCGTGGGCCTCGCCCGCGCCCTGGCCACCGACGCCGACGTGCTGCTGATGGACGAGTCCTTCAGCGCGCTCGACCCGCTGATCCGCCGCGATATGCAGGACCAGCTGGTCCAGCTCCAGAAGCGGCTCAAGAAGACCATCGTCTTCATCACCCACGACCTCAACGAGGCCATGCGCCTCGGTGACCGCATCGCCGTCATGCGTGACGGCCAGATCGTCCAGATCGGCACCGCCGAGGACATCCTGGTCACCCCGGCCAACGACTACGTCGCTTCCTTCACCCAGGACGTCGACCGGTCCCGGGTGCTCACCGCCGGGGCGATCATGTCCGACCCCGACGAGGTACTGGGCACCACCG
The DNA here is from genome assembly GCF_003721215.1 of Streptomyces botrytidirepellens. Taxonomy (NCBI): domain Bacteria; kingdom Bacillati; phylum Actinomycetota; class Actinomycetes; order Kitasatosporales; family Streptomycetaceae; genus Streptomyces; species Streptomyces botrytidirepellens. The sequence continues at coordinate 2,957 of NZ_RIBZ01000674.1, read as the reverse complement.
CGGACGACGGCACGACGCTGCGCACCGAGCAGGACGTGCTGGCCGCCGCCCCCGCCACCGTCGGTACCGACACCCCGATCGTCGAGCTGTTCACCCCCTGCTCGCGCAGCGGCACCGCGGTCGCGGTGACCGACGGCGACGGCGTGCTCGTCGGCGTCATCGCCCGCTCCCGGCTGCTCGCCGTCCTCGGCGACGGGGACACCGGCGGCGACGGCGCGACGCCGCCGTCACCCGGCGGCGGGGACGCGCCCGAGTCCGCGAAGAAGGTGATCACCGGTGCCTAGGCTCGAACTCGGCGACTGGATCAATTCCGGCGTCAACTGGCTCCGTGACAACCTGAGCTGGCTCTTCGACTTCATCTCCTCCGTCGTGCAGGGCATGTACGACGGGGTGAACTCGGTGCTCAGCGCGCCCGAGCCGCTGCTGCTCGCGGGCATCCTCGCGGTGCTTGCCTGGTGGCTGCGCGGGCTGCTGCCCGCCGTCCTCGCCTTCCTCGGCTTCGCGCTCATCGATTCGATCGAGCTGTGGGGCGAGGCGATGAACACCCTCGCGCTGGTGCTGGTCGCCGGTGCGATCACCATCGTGTTCGCGGTGCCGCTGGGCATCTGGGCGTCCCGCAACCGCGCCGTGAGCGCGGCGATCCGCCCGGTGCTGGACTTCATGCAGACGATGCCCGCCTTCGTCTACCTGATCCCCGGCATCTTCTTCTTCGGCCTCGGGGTCGTCCCCGGTGTCGTCGCGACCGTCATCTTCTCGATGCCCCCGGGCGTCCGCATGACGGAGCTGGGCATTCGCCAGGTCGACGCCGAGCTGGTCGAGGCGGCCGACGCCTTCGGTACCCATCCGCGCCGTACCCTGCTGCGCGTCCAGCTGCCGCTGGCCCTGCCCACCATCATGGCGGGCATCAACCAGGTGATCATGCTGGCGCTGTCCATGGTCGTCATCGCGGGCATGGTCGGCGCAGAGGGCCTGGGCTCCACGGTCTTCCAGGCGATCAGCTCCGTCGACGTGGCCATGGGCTTCGAGGGCGGCATCGCGGTGGTCATCCTGGCCATGTACCTGGACCGGATGACCAGCGCGCTCAATCAGCGCGTCTCCCCGCTGGCCCGCCGCGCGCTGGCCAAGGAGCGGGCCAAGGCGCTCACCGGTTCGCGGGTGCTGCACTGGCGGCCCGCGACCTCGGTCGCCATGGTCGGCGTGGTCGCCCTGGCGCTGGTCGCCGGCGGCATGAAGATGTTCGCCGACAACGACACCGGCCCCACCGTCTCCGCCAACGTCGGCAAGGGCCAGTCGGTCAACCTCGGCTACATCAACTGGGACGAGGGCGTCGCCTCCACCTTCCTGTGGAAGGAGCTGCTGGAGGAGCGCGGCTTCAAGCCCAAGGTGCAGTCGTACGACGTCGGCGCCCTGTGGACCGGCATGGCCGCGGGCAACATCGACATGCAGACCGACGCCTGGCTCCCGGCCACCCACGCCACGTACTGGTCGAAGTACAAGGACAAGCTGGAGAACCTCGGCTCCTGGTACGACAAGACCTCCCTGGAGGTCGCGGTCCCCTCGTACGTCAAGGGCGTGAAGTCCCTCGACGACCTCAAGTCCAAGTCCAGCACCTTCGAGAAGAAGATCATCGGCATCGAGCCCGGCGCCGGTGAGATGAAGCTGATGCAGGACAAGGTCATGCCGGGGTACGGCCTGAACAAGGACTACCAGCTGGTCAAGGGCTCCACCGCGGCGATGCTCTCCCAGCTGGAGCGCTCCTACGCCAAGAAGGAGCCGATCGCGGTCACCCTGTGGTCCCCGCACTGGGCGTACGACAAGTACAAGCTCACCAAGCTGAAGGACCCCAAGGGCGCCTTCGGCAAGGGCGACCACATCGACACGATCGCGCGCAAGGGCTTCTCGAAGAAGAACCCGCAGATCGCCAAGTGGATGAAGAACTTCAAGCTGAGCGAGAAGCAGCTCACCAGCCTGGAGTCGGCCATCCAGGACGCCGGTAAGGGCAAGGAGCAGGAGGGCGTGCGCGCCTGGCTGAAGGACAACCCGGGGATCGCGAGCAAGCTCGCCCCGGTGCCCGGCGGCGCCGACCAGAAGGGCAAGGACGCGGGCGCCGCGCCGAAGATCGGCTACTTCCCGTGGGACGAGGACATCGCGACCACGTACCTGTGGAAGAACGTCCTGGAGAAGCGCGGCTACAAGCCGTCGATCAAGCAGTACGACGTCGGCTCGATGTTCACCGGGATGAGCACCGGCCAGGTCGACGTCGAGTTCGACGGCTGGTTGCCGGTCGCGCAGAAACAGTACTGGGACAGATACAAGAAGAATCTCGTCGACGTCGGGTCGTGGTACGACAAGACCTCTCTCGAGATCGCCGTCCCGTCGTACGTCAAGGACGTGAAGTCCCTGGCCGACCTCAAGGGGAAGTCCGACCTCTTCAAGGGCAAGATCGTCGGCATCGAACCGGGCACCGGTGAGATGAAGATCCTCAAGAGCAAGGTCCTGAAGGCGTACGGCCTCGACAAGGAGTACAAGGTCTCCGACGGTTCCTCCCCGGCGATGCTGGCGCAGCTCGAGCGCAGTTACGCCAAGAAGGAACCGGTGGCCGTCGTTCTGTGGACCCCGCACTGGGCGTACAGCAAGTACAAGCTCACCAAGCTCGCGGACCCGCAGAAGGCCTTCGGGGCCAACAACCAGCTCCACACTCTCGCCAACAAGTCCTTCCCGAAGAAGTTCCCCGAGTTCAACGGGTGGCTGAAGAAGTGGCACATGACGGAGAAGGAGCTGGCCACGCTGGAGCAGGCCGTGCAGGACGCGGGCAAGGGCAACGAGGAGGAGGGCGTCCAGAAGTGGATCGACGCCCACCCCGGCATCGTCGACAAGATGGCGCCGGTCACCCCCTGACCCCCGTAGCCCCGCTGTAACACCATCCGCCGCCGCGGTCCGGAGCCCATCGCTCCGGC
>NZ_RIBZ01000669.1:0-5951 GCF_003721215.1 Streptomyces botrytidirepellens | reverse complement strand
CCGCGCCCGCGCCCGCCGTGCAGCAACCGCCCCCGCCCGACCCCGGGCCGTACGACGACCACGGGGTGCGGGCCGCGAGTCCGCTCGGGGAGGGCGACCGGCAGCGGCTGCTGACCGGGGCGCATCACGACCCGCACGCGCTCCTCGGCGCGCACCCGGTCCGCGGCGGCATCCGGTTCCGGGCGCTGCGCCCGTACGCGCGGGCCGTCACCGTCGTCGCCGACGGGCTGCGGGCGCGGCTGCGGGCCGAGGGGGACGGGCTGTTCTCGGGTGTGCTGCCGCTGGCCGCCCTCCCCGACTATCAGCTGCTCGTGGCGTACGACGACGCCGAAGTGGAGGTCCACGACCCGTACCGCTTCCTGCCCGCGCTCGGCGAACTCGATCTGCACCTGATCGGCGAGGGCCGCCACGAGGAGCTGTGGCGGGCGCTCGGCGCGCAGCCGATGACGCACCACGGGGTGGCCGGGACGCGGTTCACCGTGTGGGCGCCGAACGCGCGCGGGGTCCGGGTCACCGGGGACTTCTGCTACTGGGACGGCACCGGATTCCCCATGCGCTCGCTCGGTTCCAGCGGCGTGTGGGAGCTGTTCGTGCCCGGTGTGGGCGAGGGCGCGCTGTACAAGTTCGAGATCACCCGGCCCGACGGCAGCCGCACGCTGCGCGCGGACCCGATGGCGCGGCGCACCGAGTGCCCGCCCGCGACGGCGTCGGTCGTGCACGCCTCGCACCACCGCTGGGGCGACGGCGACTGGATGGCGCGGCGGGACGGGGACCGCGTGCACGAGCGGCCGTTCTCGGTGTACGAGGTGCACCTGCCGTCGTGGCGGCCCGGGCTGACCTACCGGCAGCTCGCCGAGCAGCTGCCCGCGTACGTCAAGGATCTCGGCTTCACCCATGTGGAGCTGATGCCGGTGGCCGAGCATCCCTTCGGCGGCTCCTGGGGCTACCAGGTGACCGGCTTCTACGCGCCGACGGCCCGCCTCGGCCCGCCCGACGACTTCAAGTACCTGGTCGACGCGCTGCACCAAGCGGGGATCGGGGTGCTGGTGGACTGGGTGCCCGCGCACTTCCCCCGGGACGCGTGGGCGCTGGCGGAGTTCGACGGGCGGCCGCTGTACGAGCCGTCGGACCCGCTGCGGGCGGCGCACCCGGACTGGGGGACGCTCGAATTCGACTACGGCCGCACGGAGGTGCGGAACTTCCTGGTCGCGAACGCGGTCTACTGGTGCGAGGAGTTCCACATCGACGGTCTGCGCGTCGATGCCGTGGCGTCCATGCTCTACCTCGACTACTCCCGCGAGCCCGGCCAGTGGACGCCCAACGCGCACGGCGGCCGGGAGAACCTGGACGCGGTGGCGTTCCTCCAGGAGATGAACGCGACGGTCTACCGCCGCTGCCCGGGCGTCGTGACCATCGCCGAGGAGTCCACGGCCTGGGACGGCGTCACCCGGGCCACCCACCACGTGGGGGCGAGCGGCTTCGGCGGGCTCGGCTTCGGGCTGAAGTGGAACATGGGGTGGATGCACGATTCGCTGGGCTACGTGGCGCACGAACCGGTGCACCGGAAGTACCACCACCACGAGATGACGTTCTCGATGGTGTACGCGTACAGCGAGAACTACGTCCTGCCGATCTCGCACGACGAGGTGGTGCACGGCAAGCGGGCGCTGGTGAGCAAGATGCCGGGCGACTGGTGGCAGCAGCGCGCCGACCACCGGGCGTACCTCGGCTTCATGTGGGCGCATCCGGGCAAGCAACTGCTGTTCATGGGGCAGGAGTTCGCGCAGGGGGCGGAGTGGTCGGAGCGCCACGGCCCGGACTGGTGGCTGCTGGACCCCTCGTACTCGGCCGAACCCGACCACCGGGGGGTGCGCGACCTGGTCCGCGACCTCAACCGGGTGTACGCGGCGACGCCGTCGCTGTGGCAGCGGGACACGGTGCCGGAGGGGTTCGCGTGGGTGGAGGGGGACGGGCACGAGGACAACGTGTTCGCGTTCCTCCGCTTCGACGCGGACGGCTCCCCGCTGCTGGCGGTCAGCAACTTCTCGCCGGTGGTGCGGCATGCGTACCGGGTGGGCGTTCCGGACACGGTCCCGCTGTGGCGGGAGGTGCTGAACACCGACGACGCGCGGTACGGCGGCAGCGGCGTCCTCAATCCGGAACCGCTGAAGGCCGAGCCGACGGCCGCCCACGGCCGCCCGGCCAGCCTCCTGCCGGTGCTGCCACCGCTGGCCACGATCTGGCTGTGCCCGGCCTGACCCACGGCGCACAAGGCCGCGTTCAAAAGGTTGACGACTGACGTGGACACGCCTAAAGAGGGGGTGAGAGCGCTCTCACCCCCCCCCTTCAGGAGGTACGTCCATGCGCCACCGCAGACGCAGATCCCCGCTCAGGTCCGCCCTCCGATCGGCGTTAGCCGCACTCGCCGCCACCGCCGTCGCCCTCCTCGGCGCCACGTCCGTCCGGGCCGATGTGCCGCCCACGCCCGGCTGGACCCTCCAGTGGAGCGATGACTTCACCGGCGCGGCGAACACCCTGCCCTCCGCCACCAACTGGCAGATCGACACCGGCTTCAGCTACCCGGGCGGCCCCGGCAACTGGGGCACCGGCGAGATCCAGCGCTACACCGACTCCACCAGCAACCTCGCCCTCGACGGCAGCGGCAACCTCCGCATCACCCCGCTCCGCGACGGCGCGGGCAACTGGACCTCGGCCCGCATCGAGACCAAGCGCGCCGACTTCAAGGCCCCGGCCGGCGGGGTGCTGCGCATGGAGGGCCGCATCCAGATGCCGAACGTCACCGGCACCGCCGCCCTCGGCTACTGGCCCGCCTTCTGGGCACTCGGCAGCCCGTACCGCGGCAACTACCAGAACTGGCCGGGCATCGGCGAGTTCGACATCATGGAGAACGTCAACGGGATCGACTCCGTGTGGGGCGTGCTGCACTGCGGCGTGAACCCCGGCGGCGCCTGCAACGAGAGCACCGGCCTCGGCGCCAGCCGCGCCTGCCCGGGGTCGAGCTGCCAGTCCGCGTTCCACACCTACCGCTTCGAGTGGGACCGCTCGACCACGCCGAACCAGCTCCGCTGGTACGTGGACGGCCAGCAGTTCCACAGCATCAGCCAGAGCCAGGTCGACGCCACCACCTGGTCGAACATGACCGACCACGCGGGCTACTTCATGCTCCTCAACGTGGCGATGGGCGGCGCGTTCCCGAACGGTGTCCACGGCTCGGCCACGCCCACCGCGGCCACCGTTCCCGGCCACCCCATGCTCGTCGACTACGTGGCGGTCTGGACCCGGGGCGGCGGCGGAACGGACCCCGGCACCGGCTCCGCCACGCTCTACCCGGGTACGGGCGGCGCCCTCGGCGCGGCCTCCTCGTCCGCGAGCGCCACGACCCTGGCCTCCGCGGGCGGCACCAACCACGACGGGACGCCGTACCAGCCGCAGACCTTCACCTCGTCCGGCATCACCCGGACGTACAGCGGCGGCTCGACGGCCTTCGACCTGTTCGTGGACGCGGGCACGACCGTCGCCAACGGGCAGCAGGTGAGGGTCAGTTACGACCTCACGGGCGACGGCAGCTGGGACCGCACCGAGACCTACCAGTACTTCGCCACCGATCCGGTGCCGGGCTACGAGCACTACACCCAGGCCCGCGGCCTCACATCCGCCACCGGCTCGCTCGGCAACATGACGGGCGGCAAGGTCCGGGTCGAGGTGTGGAACGCCATCGGCAACGGCGCCAGCACTCTCGGCACGGGCAACCAGTCCTTCGTCCGCATCCCCTTCAAGTAACGGAGTCGGAGTCGGGTCCGGGATCGCCCAGCCGGGCGAGCTCGTCCCGTACCCGGTCCGCGTCCGGGTGGCCGAGGGCGTCGAAGCGGCTCAGCGCCGCGCACCAGCTTGTCCGCGCCCCGGCCACGTCCCCGGCGGTCCGCTGGGCGTCGCCGAGCCGGTGCAGCGACTCGGCCTCCCGCACCCGCTCGTCCAGGGTGCGGCGCAGCGCGACCGCGTGCCGGTAGCAGGTGATGGCCTGCTGGTGGTCGCCGAGGTGGTGGTGGGCGTACCCGAGGCTGTCCCAGGCGGCCGACTCCCCGCGCCCGTCGCCCGCCTCCCGCAGGAGGGCGAGCGCCTGGGCGCAGTGCACCAGGGTCTGCTGGAAGTCGCCCAGCCTGGCGTACGCCCAGCCCAGGTTGTTGAGGGCGTACGCCTCGCCCTTGCGGTGGCCGGCCACCTGGTACAGCTCCAGCGAGCGCCGGGCGTGGTACAGCAGTTCCTCGTCCCGGCCCTGGCGCTCGGCGGTCATGTTGAGCGCGACATGGATGCGGGCCTGGCCGATGTGGTTGGCGACCTCGCCGTGCAGGTTGAGCGAGCGCAGCAGATGGCCGCGGGCCCGGTCGTACCGCCCCATCCGCAGATCGGCGAGGCCCATCCCGTGACAGGCGTAGGCCTGCCCGGCCGGATCGGCGATGCGGTGGGCGGCGCCCAGGGCGATGCGGTGGACGGTGCGCTGGTCGTGCCAGTGGCCGAGCTGGTCCAGGTACTCCATCAGCGACCAGGCCAGTTGCCAGGCGTGGGTCTCGAAGGCGGCGTCCGCGGCCCGCTGGAGGGCCGCGATCAGCACCGGGTGTTCCAGGGTGAACCAGGTGAGCGCCTGGGCGTGTTCGTCGAACGTCTCGACGGTGACACCGGACCGCGCCGGGGCGACGGCGATCGGCTCCCGGTGCGGGGTGAAGGCGCGCCCGGCGGCGACGGCGGAGTGCAGATAGTGGTCGAGCACCCGGTGCAGCGCGGACCGGCGGTCGTCCGCCGAGTCGTACTCCTGGGTCAGCTCCATGGCGTACGCGCGCAGCAGATCGTGGAACGCGTACCGGCCCGGGCTGCGCTCGGCGATCAGATGGGCCCGGGTGAGCCTGCCCAGCAGCCTGCGCGCCTGCGACAGGCCCACTCCGGCGAGGGAGGCCGCGGCGGGGGCGGCGATGTACGGGCCGGGGTGGACGGCGAGCAGCCGGAACAGGCGGGCGGTGTCGTCGCCGAGGGTGTGGTACGACCACGAGAACACGGCCCGGACATCGGTGGTGGCGTCCCCGCCCTCGAACGCGTCCAGGCTGCCGCGCGCGTCGTGCAGCTCATCGGCGAGCGCGGCGATGCTGAAGCGGGGGTGGGTGGCGGCGCGGGCGGCCACGATGGCGAGCGCCAGGGGCAGCCCCGCGCACACCGTGACGACGTCCTCCACGGCCTGCGGTTCGGCGGCGGCACGCTCGGCCCCGATGCGGCCGACGAGCAGCTCGCGCGCCTCGGCACGGCCGAGCAGATCCAGCGGCAGCGGCCGGGCCTGTTCCGCGACGACCAGCCCGGTGAGTTCGTTACGGCTGGTCAGCACCACCAGACAGCCCGGCGAGCCGGGCAGCAGCGGGCGCACCTGCTCGGCGTCGCGGGCGTTGTCGAGCAGGATCAGCACCCGGCGGTCGGCCAGCAGGCTGCGGTAGAGCGCGGTCTGCGCCTCCACGGTGGCGGGGATGCGGTGCGCGGGCACCTGGAAGGCGTCGAGGAAGCCGCGGACCGCCTCGGCCACGGTCATCGCGGAGCCGGTGGGGCCGAAGCCGCGCAGGTTGACGTAGAGCTGCCCGTCGGGGAAGCGGTCGCGGACCCGGTGCGCCCAGTGCACCGCGAGGGTGGTCTTGCCGAGGCCGCCGCTTCCCGCGATCACCCCGATCACGGCGGCGGTCGGCGACCGGCCGGCGGTGGAGGCGGCGCCGGTGCGCAGCAGGGCGTCCAGCCCGGCGAGTTCGCGCTCACGGCCGCTGAAGTGGGCGACGTCGGGGGGAAGTTGCTGCGGGATGGCGCCGGGGTCGGCGGCCACGCTGCCCGTCCCCGGGGCGCCGCCGCCCGCCCCGGCGGCCTCCGCCGCGGTGCGGGGCTCTGCCGCGTGCCCGGCCCCGGGG
>NZ_RIBZ01000668.1:0-5858 GCF_003721215.1 Streptomyces botrytidirepellens | reverse complement strand
GCCTCCGCCGTGTCGACGGCGGTCACGGCCGCGGCGTCCGCTTCGACCGCCGCACCGGAACGGGTGCGGCGACGGCGGCGCGGGCGGCGCGGTTCGGTCGCGGACTCGGTGCCCTCCGTCTCGGTGGGAGCCGTGGCGTCCACCGTCTGGCCACCGCGGGTGCGGCGGCGGACCCGCGGGGTGCGGGTGCGGCGCGCGGGGCGCTCCTCCGTGGTGGAGGAGCGGCGGCCGCGGCCGCCGGTCTCGCCGAGGTCCTCGATCTCCTCGGCGCCCAGCCCGGCCCGCGTGCGCTCGGCGCGCGGCAGGACACCGGTGGTGCCCTCCGGGATGCTCAGCAGCTCGTACAGATGCGCGGAGGTCGAGTACGTCTCCTCCGGATCGTTGAACGGCAGGTCCAGCGCCTTGTTGATCAGCTGCCAGCGCGGGATGTCGTCCCAGTCGACGAGCGTGATGGCAATACCCGAGGCGCCCGCGCGGCCGGTGCGGCCGATGCGGTGCAGGTAGGTCTTCTCGTCCTCGGGGGACTGGTAGTTGATCACATGGGTGACGCCCTCGACGTCGATGCCGCGCGCGGCGACGTCGGTGCAGACGAGGACGTCGACCTTGCCGTTGCGGAAGGCGCGCAGCGCCTGCTCGCGGGCGCCCTGGCCGAGGTCGCCGTGGACCGCGCCGGAGGCGAACCCGCGGCGGGAGAGCTGGTCGGCGATGTCGGCGGCGGTCCGCTTCGTACGGCAGAAGATCATCGCGAGCCCGCGGCCCTCGGCCTGGAGCACGCGCGCCACGACCTCCGGCTTGTCCAGGGAGTGGGCCCGGAAGACGTGCTGGGTGGTGTTGGCGACGGTCTGGCCCTCGTCGTCCGGCGCGGTGGCGCGGATGTGCGTGGGCTGCGACATGTAGCGGCGGGCCAGCGAGATGACCTGGCCCGGCATGGTCGCCGAGAACAGCATGGTCTGGCGCTTGGCGGGCAGCAGCTGGATGATCTTCTCGACGTCGGGCAGGAAGCCCAGGTCGAGCATCTCGTCGGCCTCGTCGAGGACGAGCGCCCTGACGGAGGAGAGCCGCAGCTTCTTCTGGCCGGCGAGGTCGAGCAGCCGGCCGGGGGTGCCGACGACCACGTCGACGCCCTTCTTCAGGGCCTCGACCTGCGGTTCGTACGCGCGGCCGCCGTAGATCGACAGAACGCGGACGGCGCGGACCTTACCGGCGGTCAGCAGGTCGTTGGTGACCTGCTGGCACAGCTCGCGGGTGGGGACGACCACGAGCGCCTGCGGGGCGTCGGTCAGCTGGTCGGGCTTGGCCCGGCCCGCCTCGATGTCCGCGGGGACGACGACGCGCTCCAGCAGCGGGAGGCCGAAGCCCAGCGTCTTGCCGGTGCCGGTCTTGGCCTGACCGATGACGTCGGAGCCGGAGAGGGCCACCGGAAGCGTCATCTCTTGGATGGGGAACGGGGACGTGATGCCGACGGCCTCGAGGGCCTCGGCTGTCTCGGGGAGGATCCCGAGTTCTCGGAACGTGGTCAGGATGCTTGCCTCTTCTGTGAGACGCGGCGAGAGGCGGCGAAGGGGGTCGCACGGCGCCCGGGGTACACCGGCTTTGGCTGGCCGGTTCGGCGCGGGACCACTGCCCTCGCTCGAGCGCTCACGCCGCGAGCGGGTCCCTCCTGCCGTACGCATGAGATGCGCGCCGCGCGGAGGGCGGTCGGGTGTTAGGAGCCGATCGGGCCACCGACCGGGCATCCGCATTCGTGGAACGACCCGCCGATACTCGACGGGTGCAAATACCACTGTACCCCGGAAGTGCGCATCTGTGACCGGGCAACCCGAACCGGGGCGTGGGGGGACTTGGCTGACCAGGCCCTTCCTCGCCCTGCCGGGCGGACTATTGTGCGCTCCATGGAGACGTCTGACACGCCTGAGACCGAGAAGACCCCGACCGGGATCGCCGCCCAGGACTGGGACACGGCCGCCGCCGACCCGCAGTACCGGGCCGCGGTGGTGGACCTGCTCGGGGCGCTCGCCTATGGCGAGCTGGCCGCCTTCGAGCGGCTCGCGGAGGACGCCAAGCTGGCGCCCACGCTGGAGGACAAGGCGGAGCTGGCGAAGATGGCGTCGGCCGAGTTCCACCACTTCGAGCGGCTGCGGGACCGGCTGGCGGCGGTCGGCGAGGAGCCGACCGCGGCGATGGAGCCGTTCGCGGCGGCGCTGGACGGGTTCCACCGCCAGACCGCGCCGTCGGACTGGCTGGAGGGCCTGGTCAAGGCGTACGTCGGCGACTCGATCGCCAGTGACTTCTACCGCGAGGTGGCGGCCCGGCTCGACTCGGACACCCGCGACCTGGTGCTCCAGGTGCTGGACGACACCGGCCACGCGAGCTTCGCGGTGGAGAAGGTGCGCGCCGCGATCGAGGCCGACCCGCGGGTCGGCGGACGGCTGGCGCTGTGGGCCCGGCGGCTGATGGGCGAGGCGCTGTCGCAGGCGCAGCGGGTGGTCGCGGACCGCGACGCGCTGTCCACGATGCTGGTGGGCGGGCTGGCCGACGGCTTCGACCTCGCCGAGGTCGGCCGGATGTTCTCGCGGATCACCGAGGCGCACACCAAGCGGATGTCGGCGCTGGGCCTGGCGGCCTAGGACTCCGCGGGCCGCTGGCGCGTGGACAAGGGCTCCGGGATTCCGGAGCCCTCCGCGCGCCGCGCCCCGGCGAGCCGGGGACGGCTCAGGCCGGGACCGAGCGGCGGCGGCCGGCGCGGGGCCGGATGAGCAGCGACAGCAGGGCCGCGGCGAAGCCGAGCGCGACCATGAGGACGACCGCCGAGTGGCCCGAGCCCAGCACGGTGTGGGCGATCATCGCGCCGAAGAACGCGGCGCCGGGGCCGGTGGACAGGACGAGGGGCGTGGCGGGCAGCCGTCGGGGCAGCCGTCGGCTCGCCCCGTACGCGATGGCGAGACCGATCAGTACCGAGCCGAGCGCTTCCCAGAAGATCATGGCGCGTCCTTCCCGTGAGCGGATCGGGACCGAAGCGTGATCACGCGTCGGTCCTGCCGGTCCTACCCGGGCCCACGCGGGGGCAACCCTGATCGAGGGGGCGGGCTGCGGCGTACTGGCGCACAACGGCTCAGAGCGCGCTGAAGCCGACCTTGCGGGCGCTCGGCTCGCCGATCTCGACGTAGGCGAGCCGGTCGGCCGGAACCAGGACCTTGCGGCCGTGTTCGTCCACCAGGCTCAGCACCGGCGCCTTGCCGGCGAGCGCGTCGGACACCGCGCGCTCGACGTCCTCGACGGACTGCCCGCTCTCCAAGGTGATCTCGCGGGGCGCGTGCTGCACGCCGATCTTGACCTCCACGGCCTTGTCCCTCCGACGGTCATTTGGTGCGCGGCCGTCCGCGCTGTACGCAGCACACATTAGCCCGGGAATCGGGCCCGCTGGGCGGTGCGGGACAAGCCCGCAGCGAACACGGTCAGTGCCCGCTCTCCGCTCCGTGCAGCGGGAAGCCCGCGATACCGCGCCAGGCGAGCGAGGTGAGCAACTGCACAGCGGTGTCCCGGGGGACGGCACTGCCGCTGGAGAGCCAGTAGCGCGCGACGACCTGCGAGACGCCGCCGAGGCCGACGGCCAGCAGCATGGACTCGTCCTTGGAGAGCCCGGTGTCCTCGGCGATCACCTCGCTGATCGCCTCGGCGCACTGGAGCGAGACCCGGTCCACGCGCTCGCGCACGGCGGGCTCGTTGGTGAGGTCGGACTCGAAGACGAGCCGGAAGGCGCCGCCTTCCTCCTCGACGTACGCGAAGTACGCGTCCATCGTGGCGGCGACCCGCTGCTTGTTCTCGGTCGTCGAGGCGAGCGCGGTGCGCACCGCCTGGAGCAGCGCCTCGCAGTGCTGGTCGAGCAGGGCGAGATACAGCTCCAGCTTGCCCGGGAAGTGCTGGTAGAGCACGGGCTTGCTGACCCCCGCGCGCTCGGCGATGTCGTCCATCGCAGCCGCGTGATAGCCCTGTGCGACAAAGACCTCCTGGGCTGCCCCCAGGAGCTGGTTGCGTCGGGCTCGGCGCGGCAGGCGCGTACCCCGCGGGCGCGCCTCGGTCTGCTCGATGGCTGTCACGCCGCCTCCCATTGAATGTTCCGAGCACGGTGTCCACCGCGCCCGCCATCGTACTTTTGGGTAACAGGGCCGCGCGCGGTCCGTGCGGAGAATTTCACGGACTGGACTCTATGAAGGGCCCACCAAGGGTGCTGGTCACCGGTAGTCCTCCTCGTTCTCCTCGACGACCCTGGCCTGCTCCGCGCGGTCGGCCTCGTTGGCCTCCAGCGGTTCGTCGGCGGTCCGGCGGTCGTCGCGGTGGGGGACGAGGTCATGGTGCTGTTCGGCGGCGTCCGCCTCAGGGGCTTCTACGCCGTAGGGGGCGGAGCTGTCGTTGTTCTCGAGGGCGTTCGCGAAGGTCTCGGGGTCGCTCGGATCGACGGACATGTACTCCCCTTCCCAGAGGCAGATGATCGCCCCTGTGTAATAACGAGCCTAGGAGAGGTCACTTTCGGACGCTACGTGGTCTGTGAGGGTGAACACACGGTCAGCCATGTGATCGTCTCGTAACATTGCGGCATGTCTTCGACCGAGCCGCCGGAAGCCCGCATCGTTGCCGCGGTGCCCCCCGCGCGGCCCGTGCGGGTCGGAGCGGGTGAAAAGCTGCGTACCACCAGCCTGCCCGGTCTCACACTGAACGTGCGTACCCGTCCGCCGGCGGTTTCAGGGCTGCCGCCCGCGGTTTTTCTCCACGGGCTGGGCGGCTGTTCGCAGAACTGGTCGGCGCTGATGGAGCAGCTTGCCGACCGGCTCGATATCGAGGCCCCTGACCTGCCCGGGTTCGGTGATTCCCCGCCGCCCGACGACGGCGACTACTCCGTAACCGGCCACGCCCGGGCCGTCATCCGTCACCTCGACGCGAGCGGCCGTGCCCCCGTGCATCTGGCCGGAAATTCCATGGGCGGCACGATCGCCATCCGCGTCGCGGCCGTGCGGCCGGACCTGGTGCGCAGTCTCACCCTCGTCTCGCCCGCGCTGCCCGAGCGGCGCCCGCAGCGCACCGCGGTGCCCACCGGGCTGCTCGCGATCCCCGGGGCGACCCGCCTCTTCAGTCGCGCGACCCGCGACTGGGACGCGGAGCGGCGCACCCGGGAGCTGCTGGCGCTCACCTACGGCGACCCCCGGCAGGTCAGCCAGGAGGACTTCGCGCTGGCGGTCGAGGAGTACGAGCGGCGGCTCGCCCTGCCGTACTTCTGGGACGCGCTCGCCCGGTCGGCGCGCGGCCTCATCGACACCTACGCGCTCGGCGGCCAGCACTCGATGTGGCGGCAGGCCGAGCGGGTCCTGGCGCCCACGCTGCTCGTCTACGGGATGCGCGACCAGCTGGTGTCCTTCCGGATGGCCCGGCGGGCGAGCGCAACCTTCCGCGACTCGCGTCTGTTGACGCTGTTGGACGCCGGACATGTGGCGATGATGGAGTACCCCGGGGCGGTGGCGCGGAGCATGCGCGAACTGCTCGACGACGTCGACGGACGACCGGTCGGCGTACGAGACGGACGAGAAACACAAGAAGCACAAGAAGTACGAGACGGACGGGACAGCCGGAAGATACGGGGCGTACCGGTGCCCGGAACAGACGGGAGCGGTGCGGCGCGTGGGTAAGCACAGCGCACGGGGCAGCCAGGAGGACCGGGACCCCGGGTCCGCCGAGGCGGATTCCGGCCCCGGTGCGGGACGGCGGCGGCGCTCCGCCGCGCCCGGCGCCCAGGACCCGGCCGCGACGCCGCCGCAGGGCATGCCGCGGACGGCCCTCGGAGCGGCCCCGCCCCCGGCGCGCTCCAG
>NZ_RIBZ01000667.1:0-5827 GCF_003721215.1 Streptomyces botrytidirepellens | reverse complement strand
GCCAGGCGCCGCAGCACGCGCGGCCCCACAAGCCCGCCCCTGCGCGCCCGGCGCCCCACAAGCCGCCCCGGAAGCCGGTGGATCCGGCGCCCGATCCGGTGAAGAAGCCCCCGGCCGCGGGGCCCGGGAACCCCGGCAAGCCTGCCGAGCCGGGCCCCGACCGCCCCCAGAACCCCGGCAAGGGCCAGGCCGAGCCCCCGGTGAACGAGCCCGAGCCCCCGGCGTGGGGACCGATCGGCTCGCCCGGCGGGATCAACTGGCAGACGCTCATGCCGTTCCGCGGCAGGGCGACATGAGCGGCGGCAGACCGCTGAAGCTGCCGCGGCCGCGCGGCCGCAGACTCGTGACGCTGAGCATGACGCCCGGCAATCGGACGCCCGGGCCCCGCAAGCCCCGGACGGCCCGCCTCCGGGGGCGCGTTCGGCTGCGCACCCGCACCCGGGTGGCCTTCGCCCTGGCCACGCTGCTCGCGATCGTCTGCGCCCTGCTGCTGGACGGCTATCTGTACGCCGAGATCGGCAACGACGCCCGGGTGCACGCCGCACACTCGTACCGCAGCGTCCCCGAGCGGCTGCGCAACGGCGGGCCGGTCATCACCTTCGACCGGAAGGGGAAGGCGACCGAGCACTCCATCCCCGCCAAGACCATCGCGCTGACCTTCGACGACGGCCCGGACCCGCGCTGGACCCCGGAGATCCTGGCCGTGCTGCACAAGCACCGCGTGCCGGGGACGTTCTTCGTGCTGGGTCAGATGGTGATCCGCCATCCGGGGCTGGTGCGCCGGATGGTGGCGGCCGGACATGAGATCGGCGTGCACACCTTCTCCCATGTCGACCTGTCCTACCAGGACAAGCAGCGGATGAACCGCGAACTGGCCCAGTCGCAGCTGGCGCTGGCGGGCGCGGCGGGCGTCACCAGTTCGCTGTTCCGGGCGCCGTACGCCTCGGAGGTCTCCGCGCTGGACGACCGCACCTGGCCGGTCCAGCAGCACGTGGGCGCCAAGGGCTACGTCAGCGCGTTCGTGGACACCGACAGCGAGGACTGGCGGCGGCCCCCGGTCAAGGAGATCGTCCAGAACGCCACCCCCCGCGGCACGAAGGGCGCGTCCGTGCTCTTCCACGACGCGGGCGGCAACCGCGCGCGGACCGTGAAGGCCCTGGAGCGCTACATCCACCGGATGGCGGCGCGCGGCTACACGTTCACCACCATCACCGGCGCGCTCGACGCCCGGAGCGCCAACCACCCGGCCCCGGCCGTGCGGGTGTGGGAGGGCCGGACGCTGATCTGGGCCGCGCAGGCCACCCAGCACGCGCTGCCGGTGCTCATCGGGATGCTGGGGGTCGTCGGCTTCGCGGTGTTCGGGCGGCTGCTGCTGATGCTGGGTCTGGCCTGGTGGCACCGCCGCTCCCGGGACCGGCGCCGCTACACCCTGGTGCAGGAGGTGCACGATCCGGTGAGCGTGATCGTGCCCGCGTACAACGAGAAGGAGTGCATCGCCCACACCCTGAACTCGCTCGCCGCCTCCACCCATCCGATCGAGATCCTGGTCGTGGACGACGGCTCGACCGACGGCACCGCGGACATCGTGGAGGCGATGGGCCTGCCGAACGTGCGGGTGCTGCGCCAGCCCAACGCGGGCAAGCCCGCCGCGCTGAACAACGGCATCGCGAACGCCCGCCACGAGCTGATCGTGATGATGGACGGCGACACCGTCTTCGAGCCCACCACCATCCGCGAACTGGTCCGCCCCTTCGCCGACCCCGGGGTCGGCGCGGTCGCGGGCAACGCCAAGGTCGGCAACCGGCGCAGGCTGATCGGCGCCTGGCAGCACATCGAGTACGTGATGGGCTTCAACCTCGACCGGCGGATGTACGACCTGCTGCGCTGCATGCCGACCATCCCCGGCGCGATCGGCGCCTTCCGCCGCCGCGCGCTGCTGGACGCCGGGGGCATGAGCGCCGACACCCTGGCCGAGGACACCGACGTCACCATCGCGCTGCACCGGGCGGGCTGGCGAGTGGTGTACCAGGAGCACGCCCGCGCCTGGACCGAGGCGCCGGGCACCCTGGGCCAGCTGTGGAAGCAGCGCTACCGCTGGAGCTACGGCACCATGCAGGCGCTGTGGAAGCACCGCCGCTCGCTGATCGACCGGGGGCCCTCGGGGCGGTTCGGCCGGGTGGGGATGCCGCTGGTGGTGCTCTTCCAGATCGTCACGCCGCTGTTCGCGCCGCTGATCGACCTGTTCACGCTGTACGGGGTGATCTTCGTGGACCCGGTGCGGTCGCTCGCCGCGTGGGGCGCGCTGCTGCTGGTGCAGCTGCTGGGCGCGGCGTACGCCTTCCGGCTGGACGGCGAGCGGTACCGGGCGCTGGCCGTGCTGCCGCTCCAGCAGATCGTCTACCGGCAGCTGATGTACCTGGTGCTGCTGCATTCGTGCGTGACGGCGGCCACCGGCGCCCTGCTGCCCTGGCAGAAGCTCAAGCGCACCGGTGAGGTGGAGGCGCCGCGCACCCCGGAGGCCGTACGGTGACCCAGCTCACCGCTCCGTCCCCGGCGGTGCGGGAAGACGGCGTGGCAGGGCAACGCTGTGCTGGACGGAGGTGTCGTCATGACCGAAGAGAACTACCGGACCGAACACGACTCCATGGGTGAGGTGCGGGTGCCCGCCCACGCCAAGTGGCGCGCCCAGACCCAGCGCGCCGTGGAGAACTTCCCCGTCAGCGGGCAGCGCCTGGAGCGGGCGCACATCGAGGCGCTGGCCCGGATCAAGGCCGCGGCGGCGCTGGTAAACGCCGAGCTGGGCGTGGTGGAGAAGGACATGGCGGCCGCGATCGCGGAGGCGGCCGCGGAGGTCGCCGAGGGCCGCTGGGACGACCACTTCCCGGTGGACGTGTTCCAGACCGGCTCCGGCACCTCGTCCAACATGAACACCAACGAGGTGCTGGCCACCCTCGCAACTGAGCGGCTGGGCCGCCCGGTGCACCCCAACGACCATGTGAACGCGAGCCAGTCGTCCAACGACGTCTTCCCGTCCTCCATCCACGTCGCCGCCACCGCGGCCGTCACCGCCGACCTCATCCCGGCGCTGGACCACCTGGCGGAGGCGCTGGAGCGCAAGGAGGCCGCGTTCGCCGAGGTGGTCAAGGCCGGGCGCACCCACCTGATGGACGCCACTCCGGTGACGCTGGGCCAGGAGTTCGGCGGCTACGCGGCGCAGGTGCGGTACGGGGTGGAGCGGCTGCGCGCCGCGCTCCCCCGGCTGGCGGAGCTGCCGCTGGGCGGCACCGCCGTGGGCACCGGCATCAACACCCCGCCCGGCTTCCCGGCCGCCGTCATCGCCGAGCTGGCCCGTGCCACCGGGCTGCCGCTGACCGAGGCCCGGAACCACTTCGAGGCGCAGGGCGCGCGGGACGGGCTGGTGGAGACGTCCGGCCAGCTGCGGACCATCGCGGTCGGCCTCACCAAGATCGCCAACGATCTGCGCTGGATGGCGTCCGGTCCGCGCACCGGCCTGGCCGAGATCGCGCTGCCCGACCTCCAGCCCGGTTCGTCGATCATGCCGGGCAAGGTCAACCCGGTGATCCCCGAGGCCGTCCTGATGGTCGCGGCCCAGGTCACCGGCAACGACACGACCGTCGCCACGGCCGGGGCCGCCGGGAACTTCGAGCTGAACGTGATGCTCCCGGTGATCGCCAAGAATCTGCTGGAGTCGATCCGCCTGCTGACCAGCGCCTCCCGGCTGCTGGCGGACCGCACCATCGACGGGATCACCGCCAACGCGGAGCGGGCCCGGGAGTACGCGGAGTCCTCGCCGTCCGTCGTCACCCCGCTCAACCGTTACCTCGGGTACGAGGAGGCGGCGAAGGTCGCCAAGAAGTCCCTGGCCGAGCGGAAGACCATCCGCGAGGTGGTGCTGGAGTCGGGCTATGTGGAGCGCGGTCTGCTGACCCGGGAGCAGCTGGACGAGGCGCTGGACGTGCTGCGCATGACGCATCCGTAAGCCCCTGTTGTACTGTGCGTGCGGCATAGGTCACGGCACGGCGGCGCCGTCGCACCTAAGATCTGCTCATGACAGCGGACATCGTGGAGACGACGGGCATGGCGGGCGGCGCCCGATGGGCGCCGGGGGACCACATCCTCTGGCGTTATCGCGCCAACGCCTCCGACGCCATCCACATCTGCCGTCCCGTGACCGTCGTCCGGGACACCCCGGAGGTGCTGGCCGTCTGGCTGGCACCCGGTACGGCGTGCGTCAAGCCGCAGCTCGCCGACGGTACGCAGGTGCACCGCGAGCCGCTGTCCACGCGCTACACCAAGCCGCGCACCACCGCGCTGTCCCAGTGGTTCGGCACCGGCGTGCTCAAGCTGGCCCGGCCCGGCGAGCCCTGGTCGGTGTGGCTGTTCTGGGAGCGCGGCTGGCAGTTCAAGAACTGGTACGTGAACCTGGAGGAGCCGCTCGCCCGCTGGAGCGGCGGGGTGGACTCCGAGGACCACTTCCTCGACATCGCGGTCTACCCGGACCGCAGCTGGGAATGGAAGGACGAGGACGAGTTCGCGCAGGCGCAGCGGGCCGGTCTGATGCCCGGTGAGCAGGCCGAGCGGGTACGGGCGGCGGGCCGGGCCGCCGTACGGCTCATCGACTCCTGGGACGCGCCGTTCCGGGAGGGGTGGGAGGAGTGGCGTCCGGATCCGTCGTGGACGGTACCCGTTCTCCCGGCGGACTGGGACCGTATCGACAGGGGGCGTACGTCGGCGCACTCGAGGTCCTGAACCTCTTGCTGTGTCCCCGTGTTTCAAACGTAGGATCGTCGTCCGGAACACTGCACATGCGGGAAACAAGACAAAGGCGCAACTCACGGGCGATGCGCATGATCTGACGCAAGGTCACAGGAGGGGCGGGAGTCGTGAGCGGTGAGGACGACTACGGCGACGGCTATGCGGGCTACGAGGACTTCGACCGCCTGGCGCTCGACCGCAGCGGTCAGGCAGAGGCGTTCGACGCGATAGGCGACCGCTACGACGACGCGTTCCCTCACAAGGAAGGCCAGGTCGCGGCCGGTCAGTGGCTGGCCGACACGCTGCCGCCCGGATCCCGCGTGCTCGACGTCGGCTGCGGTACGGGTCTGCCCACGGCCCGTCAGCTGACCGACGCCGGACACCGGGTGGCGGGCATCGACATCTCGCCCGGAATGCTGAAGCTGGCCCGGGACAACGTGCCGGACGCCGAATTCCACCAGGTGGACATCGTCGACCTGAGAGTCGGCGGCCGGTACGGCCCCGGGGGCTCGAAGGAAATCGGCCCGTTCGACGGCATCGCCTGTTACTTCTCGCTGCTGCTGCTGCCCCGCCCGGAGATCCCGTACGCGCTGCGCGCCCTGCACGCCGTGCTGAGACCCGGCGGGCTGCTGGGACTCGGCATGGTCGAGGCGGACGTCGACGACTTCGCCATTCCGTTCCTCGGCAACTCGGTCCGGGTATCCGGTTATCTGCGGGACGAACTTCGACAGGTCGTGACGGATGCGGGCTTCGAGATCACCGGGGAGGACTCGCACGCGTACGCCCCGGCCAGCACGGACGTACCACCCGAGATCCAGCTCTATCTGAACTGCCGACGACGTGCCTGACACTCGGTGCGCGCCCGACGAGACGGGGGCGCACGGCCCCGGACGGATGGAAACCCACGCGTGACGGAGCACCCCACCTCCCACAACAGGCGACAGGCTGCCACCCCTGCCGCCGCCTCGGGCGCGCCCGAGGACGCGCACGGCGCGGTCCCGGACCCGCGGACCGCCGTGCGGCAGACGGCCGCCCCCGGCCAGGAGCCGGG
>NZ_RIBZ01000664.1:0-5726 GCF_003721215.1 Streptomyces botrytidirepellens | reverse complement strand
GCCACCATGACGGCAAGTGCCCGCCGCCCGAAGAACTGTGGGAAATCCAGCGCGGCGTCCCAGGCCGCTACCGCACCCGGCCGCGCGGGCGGCCTCGGTGAGGATGTGCGCGAGGTCCCGCGACCCGTCCAGCAGCGGCGCGAGGGCGGCGATCGCCCGCCCGTGCAGCGCCGTGACGCCGTGCTCGGAGACCAGGTAGACGGCCTCGCCCGGCACCGGTTCGACCCGCAGATGCGGGGTGAAGCCCAGTTCGCCCGCCATGCGTCCGCGCTCCCTCATTCCCCGCCGAACGTGCAGATGCAGATGCGCGGCGCGACGGCCGGCCAGGAGGCGTCGGTGAGCTCCTCGATGACCAGGTCGTCCGGATCGTGCGGGTCGTCCGGGGCGTTCAGGGCGTTCAGGGCGTTCAGGTCGGGGTCCGGCGCGGCCGGGACACCGCCGTCGGCCGCGGGTTGCGGGGGGATGGAGGCTTCCGTCATCACAGGCTCTCCTCGGGGTGGGAGGCGGTCGTGGACCAGGGGCCGCGGCGGGGCCGCCGCCGCGGTTCAGTGCCGCCGTCATCGCCAGGGTGTGAATTTGTCATGGGTCGACCTCCCAGGACTCATACCGAGTTCGGTATTCCGGCACTGGTCGGAGGCACCGCTCACCCGCGAGTCTTTTCTGTGCCTCGATGGCACGGCCGCGCGGCCAGGAGGCACCTGACGGACCGTTGACGGAGGTACAGGACCATGGACATCAAGGTGTTGGGGCCGCTGAGCGTCGAGGCGTGCGGTCAGTCGATCGTGCCCAGCGCGGGCAAGCCGCGGCAGATCCTTGCACTGCTTTCCGTCTACGCCAACCAGATGCTGCCGGTGCCCACTCTTATGGAGGAAATCTGGGGCACGCAGATGCCGCGCAGTGCGCCCACCACCTTGCAGACGTACATCCTTCAGCTCCGCCGCAGGCTGGCCGCCGCTTACGGCCCCCAGGCGCCGCAGGCCTCGAAGGACGTGCTGGCCACCCGGTACGGCGGCTATGTCCTGGAGGCGCAGCCGGGCGCTGTCGACATCCATGAGTACGACCGGCTGGTGGCGGCGGGGCGCGACGCGCTCGACGCCGGGGACGATGTCGAGGCGTCCCTGCTGCTGCGCGAGGCGCTCGCGGTCTGGCGCGGTCCGGCGCTGGTGGACGTGCGGGTCGGTCCGGTCCTGGAGATCGAGCTGGCCCGGCTGGAGGAGAGCCGTCTCGGCGTCCTGGAGCGCCGCATCGAGGCCGATCTGCGGCTCGGCCGCCATGCCGAGCTGCTGACCGAGCTGACCGAGCTGACCGCCCGCCATCCGCTGCACGAGGGGCTGCACGCCCAGTGCATGGCCGCGCTGTACCGGGCGGGCCGCCCGTGGCAGGCGCTGGAGGTCTACCAGGGGCTGCGCGCCCGGCTCGTCGAGGACCTGGGGCTGGAGCCCTCGCCGCGGCTCCAGAAGCTCCAGCAGGCGGTGCTCGCCTCCGACCCCGCGCTCGACCTCGACCTCGAAGGGCACTGGCGCCGCCCGGTGCTCGACCTGTTCGCCGCCTGACCCGCCGCTCCGTACGGTCCGTCCCGCGCCCCGCCCCGCTTGACCGCTCCACCCGCCGCACAGGCCCCGTCACCTCCCCAGGGCCCGCCCGGTGACCTCCCCCCGAACGCCCGGCGCCGCCCTTCAGCCGGGTCTGCTACGGCTCCGCTGCCCGATCCCCCCGCGCGGGCAAGCGGAGCCGTAGTGCATTTCCCCCGAACGACCACCGACTCCCGCCGACCTCCCGCCGACCTCCCGCCGACCCGACCGCCCGCCAACCCGAACGTCCGCCGACCCGAACGTCCGCCGACCCGAACGTCCGCCGACCCGAACGCCCACCGACCTCCCGCCTGACTGCCACCGACCTCCCGCCGACCGCTCGTCCGACACCAGCCGAGGGGGTGCCTTGCGCATCATCGACCTGTCCACACCGGTGGACGCCCCCGCGCCCTGCGGTGCCCCCGGTGCGCGCGGGACGTCGCGCGTCATCGACCGGATGCCGGTGGAGTGGTTTCTGCGCCCGGCGCACGTCCTGGACATCACCGGCGCCGACCCGGACACCCGCACCGCCGGGGTCGAGGACATCGAGAAGGCGCTCGCCCGGACCGGCTGCCGCCCGCGCCCGCTGGACGTCGTCCTGCTGCACACCGGCGCCGCCTGCTGGGCCGGTACGCCGCGCTACTTCACCGACTTCACCGGCCTCGACGGCCCCGCCACCGACTACCTCCTCGACCTGGGGGTCCGGGTGATCGGCACCGACGCGTTCAGCCTCGACGCGCCCTTCCACGACATGATTCGCCGCTACCACGCCACCGGCGACCGGTCGGCGCTGTGGCCCGCGCACTTCGCGGGCCACCGCCGGGCGTACTGCCAGATCGAGCGGCTGGCGCGGCTGGACACCCTGCCGCCCACCGGGTTCCGGGTCGCCTGCTTCCCCGTGAAGACCGCGGGTGCGGGCGCGGGCTGGACCCGCGCGGTGGCCCTGCTCGACGAGGTGTGAGTCCGGTGGCGACGGCGCACCAGGAGATCGACACCGAGGTCTGTGTGGTCGGCGGCGGCCCGGCCGGTCTCGTGCTGGCGCTGCTGATGCTGCGCTCGGGGGCGCGGGTGACGGTGCTGGAGCGCGCCCGCGCGCACGAGCGGGAGGCCCGCGGCGAGATCCTCCAGCCCGGCGCACAGGCGCTGCTGGACGAGCTGGGAGTGCTCGCCGGGGCGCGGGCGCGCGGCGCCCAGGAGCACGACCGGTTCCGGCTGTTCGAGGGCGAGCGGATGCTGCTGGAGGCCGACTACCGCCTCCTCCCCGCCCCGTACGACCATCTGCTGTCCCTCCCCCGGACGCATCTGCTGGACGAACTCCTCGCCCACTGCCGCCGCTCGCCGGGCTTCCGCTATCTGCCCGGCCGGAGGGTCGGCGGCCTGGTGTGGCGGGACGGGCGGATCGCCGGGGTCACCGCCGACGGGCCGGACGGCCGCTGCACCGTGCGGGCCCGGGCCGTGGTCGGTGCGGACGGCCGCTACTCCCGGGTCCGGCGGCTGGCCGGAATCGGCGCGGGCCGCACCGAGGCGCTGCACCACGTGCTGCTGTGGTGCACCCTCAAGGCGGGCGGCGCGGACGCCCCGCCGCTCCGCGAGGTGCGGGTGTTCCGCACCGGGGACGGCCCGGTGGTGGTCTACGGCTCCTGGCCGGACCGCATACACCTCGGCTGGACGCTGCCGCAGCACGGCCACCGCGCCCTCACCGCGCTCGGCGCGGACCGGGTCAGGGAGCGGCTCGCGCGCGCCGTGCCGCCGTACGCCACGGCCATCCGCGAACAGATCCGCGCCCTGGGCGACCTCGGGCTGCTGGACGTCTTCTCGGCCCGCGCCCGGCGCTGGGTGGACGACGGGCTGGTGCTGATCGGCGACGCCGCCCACACCCACGGCCCGATCGCCGCCCAGGGCATCACCCTCGCCATCCAGGACGCGGTGGTGCTGCACCCCGTGCTGTCCGGTGCCCTGGCCGCGGGCGATGTCGGCGCGGATCGCCTCGCCGCCTTCGAGGGGCGCCGGGGGCCCGACGTCGCGGCGGTCGTACGGATGCAGACCCGGCAGAGCCGGGCCCTGCTCTCGGGTGGCGCGTTCGCCACTCGCGTGCGCCCCTATCTTGCCCGGGCGCTGCGCCACACCCCACTGCACCGCAGGATGCTCCAACGCATCGCCTACGGGGGCCCGGTGATCCGCGTCGTGGATGCCAGGGTGTGCGGGCGCCCCTGAGCGGGCGGCGCACGGCGGCCCGGTCCGGGGCGGCCCCGGCGCCGGGTCGAGGCGGGCTCAAGTCACGGCGGCGACCATGGCGTTCTCAGCAACGCCATCCGGGAACGACCGCGGGGAGGGCGCCGATGGTGCCGAGGGTGTCAGACGCAGCGGGCCTGTCCGTCGTGGTGCTCGGCGGCACCGGCGCCCTGGGCGGTGCGGTCCAGCGCGCGTTCGAGGCCGCGGGCGCCCGGGTGCTGGTGGTCTCCCGCCGAGAGCCGGAGCCCGGAGAAGCCGTCTCCTGGGCCGGGCTGGATCTGACCCGCACCCCGTCCGGGCAGCTCGCCGCCCTCCTCGCCGGGGCCGCCGCCGACGTCGTGGTGAACGCGGCCGGGCTCACTCACGGCGGCACCGAGGAGCAGTTGGCCGCGGCCAACGCCGGGCTGGTGCGCACCCTGGTGGAGGCCGCCGCGGCGCTGCCGCACCGGCCCCGGCTGGTGCAGCTGGGCACGGTCCACGAGTACGGCCCGGTGTGCCGGGGTGTCGGCATCACCGAGGATCTGCCGCCCGCGCCGGTCAGTGCGTACGGCCGCACCAAGCTGCTCGGCGCGCAGGCCCTGCTGCGCGCCACCCGGGCCGGTGCGGTGGACGGCGCGGTGCTGCGGATCGCCCATGTCTTCGGCCCCGGCGCGCCCCGCGCCGACCTCCTGGGCACCGCAGCCCGCCATGCGGCATCCCGCTGCCCCGGTCCGCTGCGGCTGGAACCGCTGGAGGGGCGCTGGGACTTCGTGGACATCCGTGACGTCGCCGCCGCGGCCCTCGCGGCGGCGACGGCGCCCCGGGCGAGCGGACAGGTCGTCAACATCGGCTGCGGCCAGGCCCTGAGCGTGCGCCGTCTGGTGGAGCGCATGATCGTGCTCAGCGGGCTCGGCGTGCCGCTGGTGGAGGAGCCGGGCGCCGGCGGTCACCCTCCGGGCCCCGCCTGGCAGCGGGTGGACATCTCCCGGGCCCGGCTGCTGCTCGGCTGGCGGCCGCGGTTCGGCACGGTCCGGTCGCTGCGCGATCAGCTGGCCGAGGCGGGGGCGCCGGACCGCGCGACGGCGGCGCGCCCATGATGGACCTCGGCCTGGACGGGCGCGCGGTCCTGGTCACCGGCGCCACCGGCGTCGTCGGCAGGGCTGCCGCCCGCGCCTTCGCGGCGCAGGGCGCGCGGGTGGCGCTGGCCTTCCGGAACCGCCGCGAGGCCGCCGAGGAGCTGGCCGCCGAGCTGGCGGGCCCGGACGGCAACCAGGCCTTCGCCGTGCCGTACGCACTGGAGGACTCCGCATCGCCGCGCTGGGTCGTGGCCGCCGTCGAGGAGCGCTGGGGCGCGCTCGACGTCCTGGTGGCGAACGCGTGGCGGCGGGGCGCGCGATGCGATCCGCGCGCCCGTTTCGAGGACATCCCCGAGGGGGACTGGCTGCCGGTCGTCGCGGACAGCCTCGCCCCGGTGATCCGTACGGTGCAGCGCGCCGTCGTCGGGATGCGGGAGCGCGGCTGGGGCCGGATCGCGCTGGTGTCCTCGCGCCGGGTGCCCGACGAGTTCCACGGCGCGGCCGAGGCCGGGCTGCACGGCCTGGCCCGCGGCCTCAGCGGGCAGGTGGCGGCGGACGGAGTGCTGGTCAACGCGGTGTGCCCGGAGGGCGCGCCCGCAGGGGCCGGGGCCGCCGCGCAGACGCTGCTGTTCCTGTGCTCGGCGGCCAACACCCGTCTCACCGGCCACACCCTCACGCTCACAGGCGGCTGACCGGGGAGGGATCGTGCGCGTCCTGTTCACGACCTGGGCCCCGGGCGGGCATCTGGTCGCGCTGGTGCCGCTCGCCCGGGCCTTCCTCGCGGCGGGCCACCAGGTGCGGGTCGCGGTCCCGGGCGGCTGCGCGGCGGCGGTCGCCCGGGCCGGGCTGATGCCGGTGCCCGCCGGGG
>NZ_RIBZ01000665.1:0-5697 GCF_003721215.1 Streptomyces botrytidirepellens | reverse complement strand
GTGCGCGGCCGTGGCCGGGCAGGGCGGCGACGGGCCGGTCGTGCTGCGGGCCGACGACGGCGAGCTGACGGTCGAGGGCGGCCCCGTGCTGCCCGCCGTCCCGGACGGCGCCCGGCGGGCCGCCGCAGGAGGCACCACGGCAGGGGACAGCCCGCTGTCCGCCGCCGCACGCAACAACACGCTGTCGACCGCCGCGGACGATGCCTCACCTCCGACCGCCGTGGACGGGACCCCGCCGCCCGCTGTCGCGCACGGCACCGCACGGCCAGGCGTCCCAGATGGCGCCGCGCCGCCCGCCAGTGCACACGGCGCCCGGCTCGCCGCCCTGTGCACCGGGCCGCCGCTGCGGATCGCCTTCGACCCGGCCGTCCTGTTGCCCGCGCTGGAGGCGGGCGTGGGGCCCGATGTGCTGCTGGAGATCGCCTCGGCCGCCGAGCCCGTCGTCGTCCGGTCTGCCGATCAGGGCAGTTTCACGACGCTCGTCATGCCCGTCCGGACCCCGTGAAGGAGACGGCGATGGATTCCGACAACCCCGTGGTCCGGCTGTGCGTCGAGGGCATGGCCGCCGAGGCCGAGGGGCGGGTCGACGACGCCCGCACCCGGTTCCGGCAGGCATGGGACGCCGCCACCGACGACTACGAGATGTGCGTGGCCGCGCACTACCTGGCCCGGCACCAGCCCACCCCCGAGGAGACGTTGCGCTGGAACCAGGAGTGCCTGGACCGCGCGGACGCGGTCGGCGACGACCGGGTCCGCGGCTTCTACGCCTCGCTGCACGTCAACATGGGCGGGGCCTACCGGGCACTCGGTGACCCGGCCGCCGCCCGCCGGCACTTCGTACGCGCCGCCGCGCACATCGGCGACGTACCGCCGGGGAGTTACGCGGACTGGACCCGCTTCGGCATCGCCGACGGGTTGCGCACCGCCCGACGCGACGGGCCGCTCGCCGCGCTGCTGGACCGGCTCTGCGCCCGCGGCGAGCTGCGGGCGCTCGGCGTGATCCTGCCGCCCTATCTGGGTGATCTGGGCACGGAGGAGGACCGGGAGCGGCTGGTCACCGCGCTGCGCATGGTGCACGCCGCCCGCTGGCTGGCGGGCGAGGAGCAGGAGGCGCTGAGCGCGGTAATCGGACGCGAGTGAGGTTTTCTCGCCGAATGATCTCGTGAGGTGGTCGGCCCAAGCGCGGCGCGGCATGACGGACTTGTCGGCCGGGCCGGAGAAGGCGATCATGCCGGCGACGTTGAGGATGGTGCCGCTGCCGCGCTGCTGCATGCCGCCGACGGCGGCGCGCATCAGCTGGGTGGGGGCGAGGACCTTTACGCCGGCGTTGTTGACCAACATCTCCAGCGGCTCGTCGACGCAGTAGGAGGCGACGGCGTCGATGCCCTCCTCGGTGGACAGATCCGCGGCGACGGTGCGCACCTTCACCTCAGGGTGGTCGGCGGCGAACTGGTCGAGGCGGTCCCGGCGGCGGCCGACGATGATCAGGTCGTAGCCGTCGGCGGCGAAGCGCTCGGCGAACGCCTTGCCGATCCCGGTGGTCGCGCCGGTGACGAGTGCGAGCTTGCTCATGAGGGGTGTTAGTAGACCGGCCTTCCTGGGACTACCGTACGAGCACGTGCAGTCACGGATCATCGAACCGGCCGGCGTCGTCCCCGAGCGGACGCGGCACGCGCGCCGACACCGGTGAACGGCACGGGACGTCATGCGCGGCGGCTTCGGCTGCGGTACGCGCCCGGCGCGAGGCCGCGGTGGCGCCGGAACGCCCGGCTGAAGGCGTGTGCCGAGGTGTAGCCCACGGCGGCCGCAATCGACTCCACGGTCTGATCCGTGTCCCGGAGCCGCAGGGCCGCGAGGTCCATGCGCCACCGGGTGAGGTACTCCCCCGGGGTCTGGCCGGTCGCCGCCGGGAAACGTCGCGACAGCGTCGCCCTGGACACGCTGATCGCGGCGGCGAGCGTGGCGGTGGTCCACGGGCGGGACGGCTCCTGGTGGATCTTCGTGAGGGCGTCCCGTACCGGCGGATCGAGAAGACCCCTCAGCCAGCCGGCGCGCTCTTCGGCCCGGGCGTCGAGGCGCGCGCGGATGACCTGGATCAGCAACAGGTCGATGAGGCTGTTGAGCACCGCCGTCGTACCGAACTGTGGATGGGAGAGTTCTCGCACGAGGAGCCGCACGAAGTCGTCGACGTGGGGATGCGCGAGCGTTTCGATGTGGACGACGTCGCCGAGTGCGCCCAGGATCGGAGTGCGCACTTCGGGGTCCTGCTCGTAGTGGAGCGTCACCAGTTTCGCGGAAGCCGGCCGTGAGCCGAGCCGGAGCACGTCGCCCATCGCGCGCGCCCGGGCCGCCTCGACCCTGTCGCAGGCACCCGTCCTCACGCCTGGCTCGCCGGACAGCCCGTGCTCGGTTCCCGCGGGCAGGAACACGACGTCCCCGGCCCGCAATTGCCGCGGCCGTCGATCCGGCAGGCCGAGCCACACCGTGCCGGCCGTGATGGCATGGAGGGCGGCCCCGGGGTAGGTGTCCAGCCACAGTCCCCACGTACCGCCGGCCTCGATCCGGGTCCCGAGCGAACCACGCGCACCGGCGGCGATGAGGGCGTTGGCCAGGATGTCCACCTCGCCATCATCACTCGCGACGGCGGGGAGCCGGTGGGCGCGGTGGGGAGCGTCACACCGGTGAGGCAGACGGCCACATCATCGAGGCTGACGGGCGGCGACGAGCCGGGCGGGCCCGCCTTAGCGTGCCACTCGTGGAGGGGAGCCCCACCGGCTCCCTCCTGTCCCGCGGCACGGTGCGACACCCGGCTCGTGACCGCACACCCCAAGAAGGGATACCTCCTGTGCGTGCTCTGGTAGTGGATCCGGACGCCGTCGCCTCCGTGCGACTGGCCGAGGTGGCCGAACCGCGCCCCCGCCCCGACCAGGCGCTCGTGGCGGTGCGTCATATCGCCCTGAATTACGGCGAGCTGGTCTACGCGAGCCAGTGGCCCACCGGATCCGTACACGGCCACGACGCCGCCGGTGTCGTCGTCGAGCAGGCGGCCGACGGCACCGGACCGGCTGCGGGCACCCGTGTGGCCATCGGCCTCGCTGCCCACACGTGGGCGGAGCGCGTGGCCGTCGACTCGACCCGGCTGGCCGCCGTACCCGAAGGGGTCGACCTCGTCGACGCGGCCGCGCTGGGCATCGCGGGCGTGACCGCCCTGCGCGTGCTGCGCACGCGCTCGGTGTTGCGAAGGCGCGTGCTCGTGACCGGGGCGAGCGGCGGTGTGGGGCGGTTCGCCGTCCAGCTGGCCGCCATCGCCGGTGCGCACGTGACGGCTTCGGTCGGCTCCGCCGAACGTGGGGCCGGCATCTCGAAGCTGGGCGCGGACGAGGTGGTGGTCGGTGTGGACGGGCTGGAGCGTCCGTTCGA
The DNA here is from genome assembly GCF_003721215.1 of Streptomyces botrytidirepellens. NCBI lineage: Bacteria > Bacillati > Actinomycetota > Actinomycetes > Kitasatosporales > Streptomycetaceae > Streptomyces > Streptomyces botrytidirepellens. The sequence continues at coordinate 2,277 of NZ_RIBZ01000665.1, read as the reverse complement.
CCTGGTGCTGGACACGGTCGGTGGTCCACAGCTGGCCGCGGTCTGGGGGCTGCTCGCGGCGGGCGGCACCCTCCACGTCGTGGGCCATGCCTCGGGCGAGCCGACCGTTTTCGACACCGGCGCGCTGTTCGCCTTCGGTGAGCCGAAGTCGATCACCACGTACGGCGACGTGACCTCCCCGGTCGATGCCGACCTCACCGATCTGCTCGGGCTGCTGGCTGCCGGGAAATTGTCGGCGGAAGTCGACCTGCGAGGAAGCTGGGAAGACATCGCCGACGCCGTGGCGGCGCTGAAGAGCCGACGGGTCAAGGGGAAGAGCGTGCTCGACGTGACCGGCGGTGACTAGTCCCGCGGTGTCACCGAGGGGCAGCGGGGCCGCGCCGAGTGCGGTGGGAAAGTTCGAGCGCCAGTGGGCGACTCCGGCGGGCGTTGTGTCGTTCAGCACCGCGAAGCGGCTGGTCACCGCGCTGCGCATGGCGCCCGCCACCCGCCGGTCGGGCGGCGGGCGGCGGGCGGGAGCAGGACGCGCCGGCCGCGGTGATCGAGGCGCCGGTGGTCAGCGGTTGACGAAGGCGAGGCTCTTCTCGTCGTAACGGGTTCCGGCGACCTGGTCGGTCGGGGCGGCGGCGTCGATCGCGGCGAGTTCCTCCGCGGACAGCTCGGTGGCGACCGCGGCGAGGTTCTCCTCCAGGTACTTCTCGCGGCGGGTGCCCGGGATCGGCACCACGTCGTCGCCGCGGTGCTGCACCCAGGCGAGGGCGAGCTGACCGGCGGTGACGCCCTTCTCGGCGGCCAGTTCGTTGAGCTTGTCGACAATGGACAGGTTCTGTTCGAGGTTGCCGTCGGCGAACCGGGGCTGGGTGCGGCGCACGTCCGTCTCCGGCAGGTTCTCGACCGACTTGTAGCGGCCGGTGAGGAAGCCGCGGCCGAGCGGGGAGAACGGGACGAGGCCGATGCCGAGTTCGCGGCAGACCGGGGCGGTCTCCTGCTCCAGGTCCCGGGTCCACAGCGACCATTCGCTCTGCAGCGCCGCGATGGGGTGCACCGCGTGGGCGCGGCGGATCGTCGCCGCGCTCGCCTCGGACAGCCCGAGGTGGCGCACCTTGCCCGCCTGGACCAGCTCGGCCATCGCGCCGACGGTCTCCTCGATCGGGACCTCGGGGTCGACGCGGTGCTGGTAGTAGAGGTCGATGTGGTCGATGCCGAGGCGGCGCAGCGACGCGTCGCAGGCCTGGCGGACGTAGGCGGCGTCGCCCCGGATCGCGGTGGGCTCGCCCAGCCGGTTCGCGAAACCGAACTTGGTGGCCACGACGGCCTGCTCGCGGCGCCCGGCCAGGGCCCGGCCGAGCAGCTCCTCGTTGTGTCCGGAGCCGTAGAAGTCGGAGGTGTCCAGCAGGGTGACGCCGAGGTCGAGGGCGCGGTGGATGGTGGCGATCGACTGCGCGTCGTCCGAGTCGCCGTAGCCGTGGCTCATCCCCATGAGCCCCAGGCCCTGTGCGCCGACGGTGAGTTCGCCCAGGTGGCGGGTGGGCAGATCGGACATGGATGCCTCCTTGGTGGTCGTGCCGATCACGCTAGGAGTTGGAGTGCACTCCAAGTCAACCGGGAAAAACCGCTGGCCAGGAGGGTGGCCCCGGCTGCCAGAATCGGCCGCATGACGAATGAGGGCGAAGGGTCCATGGCCGTGGTGGCGGCCGCGATCGTGCAGCGGGGACGGCTGCTGGTGGTGAGCAAGAAGGCGGCACCCGAGGTCTTCTATCTGCCCGGCGGGAAGCCGGACCCGGGCGAGAGCCCGCTGGAGACCCTGGCCCGGGAGCTGGACGAGGAGCTGGGCGTGGTCCCGCTGGAGCCGCGGCTGCTGGCCGAGGTCGAGGGAGTGGCCGCCCTGGAGCGGGTGCCCATGCGGCTGACCGTCTACGGAGCACGGATCGACGGTACGCCCCGTCCGGCGGCCGAACTGGCCCATATGCGGTGGATATCCGGCGGCGAGAGCGATGTCCCGCTCGCGGCGGCCATCCGGAACCACGTGGTGCCCCTGCTGCGGGACAGGGGCATGCTCGCGGCGTGAGACGGGCTTCGGGAGCCCGGCCGAGGGGACGACGACCCGATCGTCGCCTCCGGCCGGTGCCGCCCGTCAGCGCCGCGATGCGCATCCGGAACCGCCCCGCCGGACCGGCCGTCCGGACCGCCCGCCGCCACGCTGCCGGGCGGAGGCCGCGGGCCGTGTGCCGCGGGGCCGTGGTGACGCTCGCGCGGCACGCACACGGCAAAGGCCCG
>NZ_RIBZ01000660.1:0-5668 GCF_003721215.1 Streptomyces botrytidirepellens | reverse complement strand
GGGCCGTGACCCACCAGGGGTGCCGGGCCAGCGCCACGGCGACACCGCCCGCCACCACCACGGCGGCGCGGGCGAAGGCCCTGGCCCCCACCGGCCCGTCGTCCCGCGCCGTACAGCCGCACGAGGCGCCGGGCGCGGCCGCCCGGGCGTACCCGAGATAGCCGAGGAAACCGGCGCCGAGTACGGCGGCAGCCCCGCCCGCGGCCACCGACGGCGGCAGCCCCAACAACGCGGCGCACAGCAGGAGTTCGAGGGCACCGAGGGTGCGCAGGGCGAGCGCCGCGCGGCCGCCGCCGCGCAGCAGCCGGGCCAGCGCGGTCCGATGTGCCAGCCGGGCCGTGCCGCGGCCGAAGAGCTTGCCCGCGCCAGCCACGCCCAGTACCCCGGCGAGCAGCGGCGCGGCGAGGTCGAGGGCGGCGGCGAAGACGGCAGCGCTCATCGGCGGTGTCCCGCGCCCGGCCCGACCGCCACCCGGACGATGTCCACGGAGTCGTCGGACGGCCGCCAGGCGCCCAGGACTTGGGCGCCCTGCCCGATGCGCAGCCCGGAGAGGTCGGCGGTGGGCGCGGCGCCGGAGTACGAGGCGCTGGAGGTCGCCGGGAGGAGGTTGCCGACGATCTCGTGGGATCCGTGCGCGAGGTGCAGCCGGGTCTTCTCGATGCCGCGGATGGTGGTGTGGAGGTTCACGATGTTCACCCACACCGCGTCGGCGGCGACCGTGCCGTCGGGCATCGGGACGCCGCGCGCGTAGAGCCCGTCGCCGGTCTCGATCGACGCGGCGGTGGTGGCGCGCACCTTCCACACGCTGGTGGCGTTGGTGACCCGCACCCGGGCGTGGTCGCCGTAGGAGCCCGCCACTTCCAGCACACCGCCGTCGATGGAGGTGATCCGCCCCTCCACGAACGCGCCCGCGGGGACCGCGGGGTCCAGCGGGCGGCGCAGGGGCGCGGCGAACACGGCGTCGGCGTCCACGGCACCCAGCGCGGTCGCGCCGATGACGCCCGTACCGACGACGGTCGCGCCGCGCAGCGCGGCGGCGGTGAGGAAGCGGCGGCGGTCGAGGGGGTCGGACATCCGGTGTGCGCTCATGGGCCCGGCCTCACTCGTACAGGGAGACCGGCAGGGCGCCGGAGCTGAGGCTGCCGATGACGGAGAAGGCGGCCGGGGTCAGATCGATGACGCGGTTGCTGCGGCAGACGCCGTCACAGCAGCTGGACTCGCCGCAGAAGCTCCGGGTGCGCGGGCCGCAGTCGCTGACGGTGACGCAGACGGACGCGCCGGAGCACAGGTGGCGCACCTTGATGGCCGAGCCGCAGCCGCGCCGCGGCAGGTTCTCGCCGCACAGATCCGGCCGGGTGATGGCCCAGCACGCCTTGGACGCGTTGGGCCAGGCGGCCTGGAGCGCGCTGGACTTGCAGGTGCCGCAGGCGCCGCCGCCCGCGGCGGCGCACGGGCCCCAGGCGTTGCCACAGCAGAACCAGGTGGCTTCGCCGTTCCCTAGGCTGGTCGATCCGCACGCCATGCGGCCATCATGCGCGGGGCCGCGGGTGGCCGCCACGTGGAAGCGTCCGATCCGGCGGCGGCCGCCCGCTCGGCCTCACACCTGCTCGCCGAGCGGGTGGTTGCCCGCGCTCACAACCGCTCGACGATCGTGACGTTCGCCTGGCCACCGCCCTCGCACATCGTCTGAAGTCCGTACCGCCCGCCGGTGCGCTCCAGTTCGTGCAGCAGGGTCGTCATCAGCTTGGCGCCGGTCGCGCCCAGCGGGTGGCCCAGCGCGATCGCGCCGCCGTTGACGTTGACCCGCTCCGGGTCCGCGCCGCTCTCCCGCAGCCAGGCCAGCACCACCGGCGCGAACGCCTCGTTGATCTCCACCAGGTCGATGTCGGCGATGGTCATGCCGGTCTTCTTCAGCGCGTGCGCGGTGGCCGGGATCGGCGCGGACAGCATCCGGATCGGGTCCTCGCCGCGCACCGACAGATGGTGGATCCGGGCGCGCGGGGTCAAGCCGTGTTCCCGCAACGCCCGTTCGGAGGCGACCAGCAGCGCGGCGGCGCCGTCGGAGACCTGGGAGGAGAGCGCGGCGGTGAGCCGTCCGCCCTCCATGAGCGGGGCGAGCGCGGCCATCTTCTCCAGGCTGGTGTCCCGGCGCGGCCCCTCGTCCACGCGGACGTCCCCGTACGGGACCACCTCGCGGTCGAAGCGGCCCTCGTCGATGGCGCGGAGCGCGCGCCGGTGGGAGCGGAGCGCGAACTCCTCCATCTCCGCGCGGCCGATCCCCCACTTCTCGGCGATCATCTCGGCCCCGTAGAACTGGTTGACCGGACGGTTGCCGTACCGCGCCCGCCAGCCCTCCGAGCCCGCGAAGGGCCCCTCGGTCAGTCCCAGCGGCTCGGCCGCCTGGCGGCTGGCGAAGGCGATCGGCACCTGCGACATGTTCTGCACCCCGCCCGCGACCACCAGGTCCTGGGTGCCGGAGAGCACCGCCTGCGCCGCGAAGTGCAGGGCCTGCTGGGAGGAGCCGCACTGCCGGTCGACGGTCACGCCCGGCACCTCCTCGGGCAGCCCGGCGGCCAGCCAGCAGGTGCGGGCGATGTCCCCGGACTGCGGGCCCACGGTGTCCAGACAGCCGAAGACCACGTCCTCGACGGCGGCCGGGTCGGCGCCCGAGCGCTCCATCAGGGCGCGCAGGACGTGCGCGCCGAGGTCGGCCGGGTGGACGGACGCCAGCCCGCCCTTGCGGCGGCCGACGGGGGTCCGTACCGCTTCGACGATGAATGCCTCGGCCATAGTCACTCCATGGAGTTCAGTCTCGGGGGGTGATGCCGTCCAGGACCATCGACACGTACTGGCGGGCGATCTCCTCGGGGCTGTGCTGTCCGCCGGGCCGGTACCAGGACGCGGCGACCCAGACGGTGTCGCGCAGGAAGCGGTACGCCAGCCGGGTGTCGAGGTCGGCGCGGAACACCCCGTCGGCCACGCCCCGCTCCAGCGTGCCCAGCCAGGCCCCCTCGAACCTGCGCTGCGAGTCGGTGAGGTAGCCGAAGCGGGGCAGGGCGGCGAGCTGCCTGGACTCCTTCTGGTAGATCGCGACGGCGGCCCGGTGCCGGTCGATCTCCCGGAAGGACTCGGTGACGAGCGCCTCGATGGTCTCCCTGGGGCCGAGCCCGGCGCGCAGCACCTCGTCGTACCCCGCCCACAGCTCGTCGAGGAAGGTGGAGAGGATCTCGTCGACCATCGACTCCTTGGAGTCGAAGTGGTAGTACAGGCTGCCCGCGAGCATCCCCGCCTCGTCCGCGATCCGGCGGACGGTGGTCGCGTTGTAGCCCTGGGCGGCGAACACCTCGGCCGCCGTCGAGAGCAGTTCGCGGCGCCGCTCGGGGGACGGGCTCACGGTGGTCTTCTTGCTGTTCCCGCTGATTTTCGGCACGTTCCCATTCTCGCCTCACGGGTGCCGGGCTCCTGGGCGGCGGGCTGACGGCGGCCGGGCTCATGGGTGCCGACTGCTGACGGAAACCGTCTCGCCCGTCATGTACGACGCATAGCCGCTGGCCAGGAAGACGATGACGTTGGCGACCTCCCACGGCTCGGCGTACCGGCCGAACGCCTCGCGCTCGGTCAGCTCCGCCAGCAGCTCGGGCGTGGTGACCTTCACCAGGTGCGGATGCATCGCGAGGCTCGGCGACACGGCGTTGACCCGCACCCCGTACGCGGCGGCCTCGACGGCGGCGCAGCGGGTGAGCGCCATGACCCCGGCCTTGGCGGCGGCGTAGTGGGCCTGCCCGGCCTGGGCGCGCCAGCCGACGACCGAGGCGTTGTTGACGATCGCGGCGCCGCGGGGCGCGTGGCCCTTCATGCGGCGGAGGGCGGCGCGGGTGCAGCGGAAGGTGCCGCCCAGGGTGACGTCGATGACCTTGTGCCACTGGTCGTCGGTCATCTCGGTGAGTTCGGCGGTGCCACCGAGACCGGCGTTGTTGACCACGACATCCAGCCCTCCGTGGCGTTCCTCGGCGAGGTCGAAGAGCGCCGCCACCGCGTCCTCGTCGGTGACGTCGCAGGTCAGCCCGGCGACGCGGTCCGCTCCGAACTCCTCGGCGAGGGCGGCGGCCGTCGCGTCGAGGCGGCGTGCGTGGGCGTCACCGATGACGATCCGGGCGCCCTCCTCCAGGAACCGGCGGGCGGTGGCGCCGCCGATCCCGGCGCCCGCCGCGGCCGTGATGACGGCCGTGCGGCCGGTGAGCAGGCCGTGGCCGGGGACGTACGACGGCTTGTTGTCCATCACGGCGCCACGGTAACCTACCAAACACTTGTTAGGGAAGGAGTCCGGGGCCCGATGGATCTCGACCTGACCGAGCGGCAGCAGGCGTTCCGGGCCGAGGCCCGGCGGTGGCTCGCGGCCCACGTGCCCGCCGCCCCGCTGCCGTCCCTGGAGACCGCCGAGGGGTTCGCCGCCCACCGCGCCTGGGAGCGGACCCTGGCGTCCGGCCGCTGGTCGGCAGTGACCTGGCCCGAGGAGTACGGCGGGCGGGACGCGTCGGTGCTGGAGTGGCTGCTGTTCGAGGAGGAGTACTACGCGGCGGGCGCGCCCGGCCGGGTGAGCCAGAACGGCATCAGCCTGCTCGCCCCCACCCTCTTCGAGCACGGCACCGCCGAACAGCGGGCCAGGATCCTGCCGCCGATGGCGCGCGGCGAGGTGGTCTGGGCGCAGGCCTGGTCCGAGCCGGAGGCGGGCTCCGACCTCGCCTCCCTGCGCTCCACCGCCCGGCGCACGGACGGCGGCTGGCTGCTGTCCGGCCAGAAGACCTGGTCCTCCCGGGCGGCCTTCGCCGACCGGGCCTTCGGGCTCTTCCGCAGCCACCGGGAGCCCGGCGCGCCGCCCCACCGCGGGCTGACGTACCTGATGTTCCCCCTGGACGCGCCGGGCGTGACCGTGCGCCCCATCGGCCGCCTCGACGGGAAGCCCGCCTTCGCCGAACTCTTCCTGGACGAGGTGTTCGTGCCCGACGAGGACGTCATCGGCGAACCGGGGCAGGGCTGGCGGGTCGCGATGAGCACCGCGGGCAACGAGCGCGGGCTGACCCTCCGCAGCCCCGGCCGCTACACGGCCGCCGCCCGCCGCCTGACCGCCCTGTGGCGCGAGCACACCGCCGGGGACGAGGCGGGCGCGGCCCTGCGGGACCGGGTGGCCGACGTCGTGATCCGCGCCCGCGCGTATGAGCTCTTCGCCTACGCGGGCGCCTCGCGCCTGGCCGCCGGGGAGCGGCTCGGGGCCGAGTCGAGCCTCAACAAGGTCTTCTGGTCGGAGCTGGACATCAGCCTCCACGAAACGGCCCTGGATCTGCTGGGGCCGTGCGGTGAGCTGGCGGAGGACGGCTGGGCGGAGGGCTATGTCTTCGCGCTGGCGGGGCCGATCTACGCCGGGACGAACGAGATCCAGCGGGACATCGTGGCGGAGCGGCTGCTGGGCCTGCCGAAGGGCAGGCGGTGAGCGGCCCCGACGGATACGGCGAGACCGCGACGGAAGGCGACCGCGCATGAGATTCCTGCTGGACCAGGCGCAGAGCGAGTTCGGCCGCACCCTCGACCGGATGCTCGGCGCCGCGGACACCCCCGGCGCGGCGCGCGCGTGGGCGCGCGGGGACCACGCGCCCGGCCGGGCGCTGTGGGG
>NZ_RIBZ01000661.1:0-5662 GCF_003721215.1 Streptomyces botrytidirepellens | reverse complement strand
GTACGGGCGGGGCCGCCGAGGCATGGCGCCGGTGGGGGTCAACTGCCGCCGAAGATGATGGCCAGCGGGTCGTCCTTGTCGTACGAGCCGGAGGGCTTGTCGGCGTAGACGGTGCTCATGTACAGCCGCTGGCCGGAGTAGATGATCTCCGAGTAGCTGGGGCTGAACTTCGACTCCATCTCCCCGCTGTCGGCCGGGTTCTGCAACAGCTTCGCCTTCTCGTACGACTTGGGGTCGATGCGCCACACCGCGCCGCCCTCGTCGAAGGTGCTCTCCTGGTAGGCGAGCACGAAGCCGTCCTCGTCGAGGCCGAGCGGGGTCATCGCGGCCCGCTTGACGCCGTCCGTCTTGCCGACCGGCTTGCCGGTCGACAGGCTGAACGCCACGATCTCGTTGGCCGTGGTGGTGCTGTCGTAGCTGTTGCGGTCCTCCGACCCCAGGAAGAGGGCGTCGGCCGACTTGCTGACGGCGATCTGGCGGCAGCCCTCGACGCTGGTCGAGGGGCACTTGGCCTGGTACTTGCCGTTCTCGGTGCTGATCTTCGCGCGCACCGTACCGGCCTTGGCGCTGTCGTCGATGGACAGGAAGTCGGAGACCCCGGAGCCGGTCGAGTCGCCCGCGTCGAGCCCGATCACCAGCGGGTCGGTGGACGCGATGTGCACGTAGTCGATGCCCTGCGACACCTTGTACGCAGACTTCACCGCGCCCGTCTTCGGGTTCAGCGTCTGGACCTGGATCTGCGGGTTGTCGTACTGCCCGCACTGGCGCACCGCGACCAGCTTGGTCTCGCTGCCCGCGTAGCCGCGGTCCTCGCAGTCGCCGGTGGCCTGCGGCTTCCACAGCTGCTTGCCCGACGTCGACCAGGCGGCGCCGCCGCTGGTGCCGCCCGCGGCGACCGTGCCGCCGCCGAAGGTCACCTCGTCGAAGGGAACCTTCTCGTCCGCCTCACTGATGTCCCGGTGCCACCGCATCTTGCCGTTCTTCAGGTCCAGCAGCGCGACCTGGTTGCAGCTCGGGTACTCGTCCTCCTTGGTCGGCTTGGTCTCCTGGTAGAGGACCGCGGTCAGACCGTCCTTGGAGACGTGCTCCGAGGACCAGCAGACCGCACCGGCAAGGGGAATCGACCACTTCGCGGCGCCGCCGTCCAGCGGATAGCCGTCGATCTTGTTGACCCCGGCCTTCACGAAGGTGTCGCCGACGGTCCACATGCCCTCGACCGTGACCTGGTCGTCGACCTTCGGCATGGGGAGCTTGTTGAGCAGTCGGGCGTTGACCGTCTTCGGGGCGGGCTTGTTCTCGGTGCCGCCCGTGCTGCCCTGGCTGGTCTCCTTGCCCTTGCCCTTGGCCTGGTCGTCGGAGTCGCCACCGCCGCTGGTGGCGAACCATATGCCGCCGCCGATGACCAGCGCGACCGCGACCACCGCGCCGACGATGACCATCATCCGCTGCTTGGACTTGCCGCCGCCGGGGCCGCCGCCCTGGCCCGGGCCGCCGGGGTACTGCGGCTGGGGCGGGTAGCCGTAGCCCTGCTGGCCGTACTGCTGCTGGCCGTAGGACTGCTGCCCGTACTGCTGCTGTCCGTACTGCTGCTGGTATGGGGACGGCATGGCCGCCTGGGTGGGCTCCGCGTGCACCGACTGCCCCGGGTAGCCGTAACCACCCGCGCCCTGCGGGGGTGTCTGAGGCGGCTGCGGCGGTGGCGACGGCGGGCCCGGCGGCGGCGGAGGCGGTACGGGCGGCTGCTGCGGATAGCCGTAACTCGGCTCCTGAGGCGCGCCGAAGCCGCCCTGCGGCGGCTGATTCGGCGGCGGAGGCGGCTGTGACATGGGTATTCCTTTGAAGCGAGCCCATGGACCGACTCGACCTCCCCCGCTATCCCGGCGGCCGGAACCCGCCGGGATGGAGTGAATCGGACATGCGACCCGCCGGTGAGCAGCAGGGCAAGGCGGGAGTTCTTTGTATCACCCGGTCATGACAAGCCACGGGCCGGTTCCCATCTATCGAGCAGCTGAGACCGGCCCGTGACGCGACTGTTGCTCACGCGTCGTCGGCCCTCACACGCCGTCCGCTCAGGCGTCGTCGGCCAGCTCCAGCCAGCGGGTCTCCAGTTCGTCCCGCTCCCCCGTCAGCTCCCGCAGCTTGGCGTCCAGCTCGGCGACCCGGGTGAAGTCCGTGGCGTCCTCGGCGATCTGGGCGTGCAGCGTGGACTCCTGATCGCTGATGCGGTCCAGCCGCCGCTCGATCTTCTGGAGTTCCTTCTTCGCGGCACGCTGCTCGGCCGCCGAGCGCTGCCCGCCGGACGGCGCCTCCGCGGCCTTCTGCTTGCCGGAGGCGGCCGGGCCCGGCGTCGCCGCGGCCAGCGCCCGCTGCCGCCGCTCCAGGTACTCGTCCACCCCGCGCGGCAGCATGCGCAACGTCGCGTCGCCCAGCAGGGCGAGCACCCGGTCGGTGGTGCGCTCCAGGAAGTACCGGTCGTGGCTGATGACCACGAGCGAGCCCGGCCAGCCGTCGAGGAGGTCCTCCAGCTGGGTCAGGGTCTCGATGTCCAGGTCGTTCGTCGGCTCGTCCAGGAACAGCACATTGGGCTCGTCCATCAGCAGCCGCAGGATCTGGAGCCGCCGCCGCTCACCGCCGGACAGATCGCCGACCGGCGTCCACTGCTTCTCCTTGGTGAAGCCGAACTTCTCGCACAGCTGGGACGCGGTCATCTCCCGGCCCTTGCCCAGGTCGACGCGCTGCCGCACCTGCTCGACGGCCTCCAGGACGCGCAGGTTCCGGTCGAGTTCGGCGACCTCCTGCGAGAGGTACGCGAGCTTCACGGTCTTGCCGACGGCGATCCGGCCGCCCTCGGGCTGCCGTTCGCCCTCGCTGCGCGCGGCCTCGGCGAGGGCGCGCAGCAGCGACGTCTTGCCCGCGCCGTTCACGCCCACCAGGCCGATCCGGTCGCCGGGCCCCAACTGCCAGGTCAGATGCTTGAGCAGCACCTTCGGCCCGGCGGTGACGGTCACGTCCTCCAGGTCGAAGACCGTCTTGCCGAGGCGGGAGTTCGCGAACTTCATCAGCTCGGCGCTGTCGCGCGGCGGCGGGACGTCCGCGATCAGCGCGTTCGCCGCCTCGATGCGGAAGCGCGGCTTGCTGGTGCGGGCCGGGGCGCCGCGGCGCAGCCAGGCCAGCTCCTTGCGCATCAGGTTCTGCCGCTTGGCCTCCTCGCTGGCGGCGATGCGCTCGCGTTCGGCCCGGGCGAAGACGTAGTCGCTGTAGCCGCCCTCGTACTCGTGCACCGCGCCGCGCTGCACGTCCCACATGCGGGTGCAGACCTGGTCCAGGAACCAGCGGTCGTGGGTGACGACCACCAGCGCCGAGCGGCGCGCCCGCAGATGACCGGCCAGCCAGGAGATGCCCTCGACGTCGAGGTGGTTCGTCGGCTCGTCCAGGACGATCAGGTCCTGTTCGGCGATCAGCAGCTTGGCGAGCGCGATACGGCGGCGCTCGCCGCCGGACAGCGGGCCGATGACGGTGTCCAGGCCCTGCGGGAAGGCGGGCAGGTCGAGGCCGCCGAAGAGCCCGGTGAGGATGTCCCGGATCTTGGCGTCGCCCGCCCACTCGTGGTCGGCGAGGTCGCCGATCACCTCGTGCCGGACGGTCGCGGCGGGGTCGAGCGAATCGTGCTGGGTCAGCACGCCCGCCCGCAGGCCCCCGGCGTGGGTGACGCGGCCGTCGTCGGCGGGTTCGAGCTTGGCGAGGATCCGGATGAGCGTGGTCTTCCCGTCCCCGTTGCGGCCGACGACGCCGATCCGGTCGCCCTCGTTGACCCCGAGGGACACGCCGTCCAGCAGCGCGCGGGTGCCGTACACCTTGCCGACGGCTTCGACGTTGACCAAGTTGGTGGCCATCACACTCCTGTTTCGCGGATCGATCGACGTCCCAGGGTAGTCGCGGTCAGGGAGTGGTGACCGTCGCCCCGGGCGCCGGGCCGGACGCCGTCCGCACGGTGCGGCAGGTGCCGGACGCCGCGAGCGCCGTGGCCACGTCCTGGGCGGCCTCCGCGTCCTTCGCCAGGAACGCGCAGGTCGGGCCCGAGCCGGACACCAGGGAGGCGAGCGCGCCCCCGTCCGCGCCCGCGCGCAGCGTCTCGGCGAGCGCCGGGCGCAGGGACAGCGCGGCGGGCTGGAGATCATTGGTCACGGCGGCAGCCAGCGCGGCCGGGTCGCCGGTGTGCAGGGCCGTGAGCAGCGCCTCGGACGGCTCCGGGTCGGGGACGTCGTCCACGGTCGCGCCCGCCCCCGTCTCCTCCCGGAGGCGGTCGCACTCCCGGTACACGGCCGGGGTGGACAGGCCGCCGTCCGCGACGGCGAACACCCAGTGGAACGTCCCGCCCGTCTCCAGCGGCGTCAGCAGCTCCCCCCGGCCACGGCCGAGGGCCGCGCCGCCGACCAGGCTGAACGGGACGTCGCTGCCCAGGTCGGCGCAGAGCGCCAGCAGTTCGGTGCGGCTGGTCTTCGTTCCCCACAGCGCGTCGCACGCCACCAGGGCCCCGGCGGCGTCCGCGCTGCCGCCCGCCATGCCGCCCGCGACGGGGATGTCCTTGGTGATGTGCAGATGCACGTCCGGCGCGATGCCGTGGCGCGCGGCGAGCGCGATCGCCGCGCGGGCGGCGAGGTTCGTGTGGTCGGTGGGGACGTGCGGCGCGTCGGTGCCCTCGACGGTGACGCGGAGGCTTTCGGCGGGGGTGGCCGTGACCTCGTCGTGGAGCCCTACGGCGAGGAAGACGTTGGCCAGGTCATGAAAGCCGTCGGGGCGTCGGCCGCCGACCGCGAGCTGAACATTGACCTTCGCGGGAACGCGGGCGGTCACGGGGCGGGTCACGGGGCTCCTTGGGGAGGGTGGTCGGGTGTCCGATGCGGCCATTGTCGCGCCTGCCCCCGAGCCCCCTACGACGGGGCGCCCCTCCCGTGGCATCCGATGCGCGGACCCGCCGCGTTTCGGGTGCCTGCGGCGGGCTGTTCCCCACCCCGCCCCTTCCCGCAGCATCCGATATGCGGCTCCGCCGCGTGGCGGGGCTCCGCCTCGGACCCCGGCCCTCCGGCACGCTTGAGGAGCGGGGCCCGGCGCGGGGTTCGGGAAGCGAAGGGGCGGGGCCAGCCCCAGCAATGCCTGCGGCGCAGGCTCAAACGAGGGCCCGGGACGCAGCCCAGTCGCCGGGGCCCGGAGCACAGCCCCGGCAGGGCGCGGGACGGAGCCCCGAAGCAGGGGCCCGGGACCCAGCCCCGGCAGGGGGCAGGGCGCAGCCCCGAAGCAGGGGCCCGGGACCCAGCCCCGGCAGGGGGCAGGGCGCAGCCCCGAAGGGGTCCGGAGTGCCGACCCGGCAAGCCCCGGAACGAAGCCCCGGGGACGCAGCCCCGGCAGGGTGCGGGGCAGAGCCCCGAAACGGGAGCCTGGGGCACAGCCCCGGCAAGGCGCGGACGGAGCCCGAAACAGGGCCCCGAGCGCAGCGCCGGCAAGCCGTGGGGCCCAGCCTCGAAACGAAGCCCGGGTGACGCAGACCCGGCAGGGTCCGGGGCGCAGCGCCCGACAAGGCGTGGGGCGCCGCCCCGGAGGGGGTGCGGGGCGGAGCCCCGAAGTTTGGGGGTCCGGGGGTGTCCCCCGGTTTCGGGAAGGGGCG
>NZ_RIBZ01000666.1:0-5640 GCF_003721215.1 Streptomyces botrytidirepellens | reverse complement strand
CGTTCCCACTCCGCATCCGTTAGATCACCCCGCCCCATGCCCATATCAACGACTCAGACACGAGGCAGTCACATGATCGGACACACAAGTCCTAGTCGTCGAAAAGCTACCCTCCGGTGGAGTGAACAAGCCGGTCTGGCTCTGGTGGTCCGGCATCGCCGCCACCGAGACGGACGTCGACCGCTGCTGGCAATCCTTCCTTCGCCGCTTCGACGTCGAGCACACGTTTCGCCTGCTCAAGCAGACGCTGGGCTGGACGAAGCCCCGGCTACGCGCCCCTCAGGCAGCGGACCGCTGGACCTGGCTGGTGATCGCCGCCCACACCCAGCTCCGGCTCGCCCGCCCGCTCGCCGTCGACCTGCGACGGCCCTGGGAGAAGCAGACCGAGCCGCACAAGCTCACCCCGGCCCGAGTCCGCCGAGGGTTCCGGAACCTCCACGCGAAGACCCTCTCTCCAGCACGTGCACCACAACCTCCCCACCCCGGCCCCGGACGGCCACAAGGCTCGAAGAATCGCCGCACCGCCACCCGTCACGAGGTGGGACGCCTCCTTGCCACCGGCGAGGCATACGCTCGCCCCGCCCACCATAAGAAAGGCACAAAACCACGGCGTACTGGGCAAGAGACAGGCTCAGCACAACGGACGTGAGCTTCAATCTCAGAACTCCGCATTTGCGCCCTACCATGCAGCCGTGTCCGCGTTCATACAGCAGCTTCCCGCCCTCATCGGCGTGATCATCGGCGCCCTCGGCTCGTACTTGGCCGTCATGCGTGGTGATCAGGCCCGTTTCCGTCGTGAGCAGGAGGCGCGTTGGGAGGAGCGGCGGCTAGTGGCCTACACCGACTACGCCTTGTCGCTGAAGACGACTGTCACCCTGACCCGCCGTGTCGCAGCCCACCTCGGCAACGACCCTCACCCACAGCCCTTGACTCCGACGGAAGCGGCTTCCCACCTGGCAGAAGCCACTGATGTACGGTCCTCCTCCGGAGAAGCCCTGCTGATGCTCGGGACCCCGGAGGTGGTGCAGGAAGCGCACGGCTGGGCCGTAACGGTCAGGGACTTGGAACACTCTGTGCACACGCGGAGCTGCACCTCCGAAACATGGTCCGCGCTGCTGGAGCAGCAGCGCACCGCACGAGAGAGCTACTACGCTGCGGTTCGGCACGACCTGGCACTCCCACCCGGCCACTCGGGGCGATGGGAATTCCCGCCGACCCAACCCATGTGAAGGACTGGGCATAACCCAACGCAGAGCTCCCAGACGGGGTTAAACGACAAGCTGAGAGGCTGTTTCTGATCCCCAGGTCTGAGTAGCCTGGGCTTCTACGCTGGCGTGGTGTCCGAGGGCGCCGGGCGGGCCGGGGAGAGGGACTGTCGGGCTTGTGGCGAACGGTTGAGGCCGGGGGCCCGACCTGATGCCGTGTTCTGCTCCTCGGTGTGTCGTGCCAGGCAATGGCGTACGGAACGCCGGTTGCGCAAGCGCCTGGCGGCCGTGCAGGACGGGACGGGCGAGACCGAGTGTCCCGAGTGCGGGGCCCGCTGGGTGGCCGGCGTGGACGGGCGCTCGAACGCCGTCTACTGCTCGCGCCGGTGTGTGGTGAGAGCTTGGAGGCGCCGGAAGGAAACGTTCGGCGAACGGGCACAGTGACCGCATCGCGAACGCATCCTGAGTCCCGTTCCGGTCAGAGTCGGTCGTTTGTGGTCACGTGTTGTGATGATCTGATTTGCGGTTTGACGCTCGGTGGTGAGCGGGTCGTGTCCAAGTCACGGACTTCAGCTCCGTGCCCCGGCCCGCATGGGTGGTGAACACCTTGCCGGAGGAGATCGAGAAGATCGGAAGCGTCAGCCAGCACCGCTACGAGCAGATCGTGGCCGAGCTGCGTGAAGTGGTCGAGCAGCAAACCAGGGGCTCGTTCACGATCGGGGACCGCGCGCTGGAGATCGAGCCGATGCGCGAACGGGGCGGCCAGCATGCCGCGCCGGGTCAGGAGTTGTTCACAGTCCGCGAGACGCTGTTCCGTCTCGCCGAGGACATCGGTCTGGCCTACAAGACGGTGGAAAGTGCCAGGTGGACGGCGTCTCGGTGGCCGAAGGACAAGCGGCAGGCCGGTGTGTCGTTCCGCGTCCACCGGATCCTGGGGCAGATCGAGGACGAAGCCGAACGGTTCGAGGTCATCACCAAACCGCCCGCGGGCGGGACGCGGTGGACGGTGGACGAGGCCAACCGGAGGCTGGGCCGCCAAGTCGAGCGTCCGGCGTCGCCGAAAGAGAAGATTACCGCGATCCACACCCTGGCCCGGGACGAGGAAGTCGCCGCGGCGGTGACCACCGACTTCCTCAAGCGTCCGACGGTGGCGGCCAAGGTCCCCGCCCAGGACAAGGCGAGGGTGGTGGAAGAGTTCACCCGGGATGAGGGTGCGGCGGTCACGGCGGTCACCGGTCTGCTGCGCCGGCCGGACGTCGCGTTCAAGGCGATGAGCGACGACACCGCCCGCCACCAGGTCAACAGCGCCCAGGTCGAACGGGGCCGGCAGGCCCGCGATGACTTCGACCGCACCAGCCCAGTCGCCCCGGCGGTCCGTCACATGGACCGGACGGTGGAGTTCTTGGACCTGGTCACCGCCTGCCACTCGTTCGTGGCCGCGGTCGGCCGGGTGGTCCCCGGCCTGCGGGGCCGCACCCTCGGTGAGGATGAGCGCACGATCGTCCACGAGAACGTAGCGAAATTGCGGGCGACGCTCGACTGGATCGAGCAAGCGGTCGATACGGGCAAGGTCGATATGGACGACGAGCTGGCCCGCCTGCTGCGAGGCGAGTAGCCGTGCCCCGCGCCTCACGGCGCCGGGGCGAAGCCGCACGGCGGCATGCCGACACCCTCCGGTTCGTGCTCTTCGAAGCCAGACCCGCGGGGCTGCTCTTCCAGCAACTGGTACGCGCCAGCGACCTGTCTCCCAGCCAGGTGCGGGCGGGGCTGGCCTGTCTGCGCGACATCATCGCGGAGAACGGCTGGCCGCCACTGATCTGGACCAGGACCGACGGCTACCAGCTTGGCGCCGAACCGGCCGCTCTCCAGGCATACGAGCGGGCCGTGCTCACCGAGAAACTCACCGAGTTCCGGCGGTTCCTCACCGGCACCGTCGCCCCGCACGCCGCCGCCCACCCGCGCGACAAGTGGGTCAAGCACATCATCGCCCAGCTCAACTCCATCGAATCCACCCTCGACCTCGTCGTCTCTTCCTGACCACCACGAGGGGGCGCCCGGCCAGAGGTCGGGCGCCCCCTCCTCGACCGCGCGGAGGGAGCCAAGCCGCCGTGCGCCGCCGCCGCTATCCCTCTGACACCACCAATGCCGAGTGGGCCCTGATCGAACCGCTGCTACCGACCCCGGCCTGCGACACCCGCCGCGGCGGTCGGCCGGAGAAGCACCCCCGGCGCGAGATCGTCGACGCGATCCGCTACGTGGTCGATACCGGATGCAAGTGGAGGGCTCTGCCTGCGGATTTCCCGCCGTGGCGCACGGTTTGGGGGTTCATGGCGCGCTGGGCCGCCGCCGGGATCATCGGACAGATCCGCGACCAGCTCGCCGGCCGGATCCGTCGTGAGATGGGCAAAGGCCCCCGCGCGGTCGCCACGGTCATCGACTCCCAGAGCGTCAAGGCCGCCGCGACCGTCGGAAAGGGCAGCCGCGGCTACGACGCAGGAAAGAAAATCAAGGGTCGCAAGCGCCACCTGGTCGTGGACACACGCGGGCTACCCCTGCTGGTCATGGTTACCCCGGCCGATCTGCACGATTCCGCCGCAGCGAAGGAAGTCCTCTTCCGCCTCCGGCTGATGCACCCCGAGATCACCATCGTCTGGGCCGACCGCGCCTACGCGGGCAAGCTCGTGACCTGGGCCAAACAGCACCTCAACATCACGATGAAGACCGTCAGCCGCCCCAAGGACACCACGGGATTTGTCGTCCTGCCCCGCAGGTGGGTCGTCGAAAGATCGCTGGCCTGGATCATGCACGCCCGCCGTCACGCCCGCGACTACGAACGACTCGTCCAGCACTCCGAGACCTTGATCACCTGGGCCGCCATCACCCTCATGACCGGGCGCCTCACGCGGAGCCGTCAGGTGAAGCCGACGGCACCGCCCTCGCCAGCGCAGGCAACGTGATCACAACATTCCCGAGGTGTCACCTAACGCCGAGCCGCCGGGAAAATGATGCCGAGGATTCCGCCTACGCCGCTGCCGAGTACCAGGCCGATCGCCATGTTGTCGAAGACGGACAGCCCGAGCATGATCCCAATCGGGATGCCGATCATCGTGCCTACAAAGAACCCTGTGGCAGGGAACGGCGTTCCGCCTTCGTCATTGTTTGTCACACGCTCATTGTGCTGAACATCATGAGAAGCGGGTCTCTCACCGTCCCGATACGGCCAACCTTCGAAAACAGACACTTACATCCGTGATCAGCTCCGGCGCCGGATCCGTACCGGCAAGGGCCGCTGCCCCTACCCGGTGACGCTGATCGTGGACTCCCAGTCGGTCAAGGGATCCTCCACCGTCGGCAGAAACAGCCGAGGCTACGACGCCGCGAAGAAGATCAACGGCCGCAAGCGACATATCACGGTGGACACGCTTGGGCTGCCGGTGATGATCACGGTGACGCCCGCCGACATCCAGGACCGCGACGCCGCCCGCGACGTGTTCTGACGGCTGCGGCTCACCCAGCCGCAGATCACCCAGGTCTGGGCCGACCGCGGGTACGCCGGTGAACTCGTGGACTGGGCCCGCGACCGCCTCTGGCTCACCCTGCGCATCGTCTCCCGGCCCAAGGGCACCGCGGGCTTCGTCGTCCTGCCCCGCCGCTGGAAAGTTGAGCGCACCATTGGCTGGTGCATGAACGCCCGCCGCAACGCACGCGACTACGAACGGCTGCCCCAGCACTCCGAAGCCCATCTGAACTGGGCCCTTATCACCATGATGACCCGACGCCTGACCCGCAAAAGCCCCCGCACCAGCCACTGGACGAAGAAGACGCCCTGATCATGCGACATCAGCAATCGCGGACAGGTTCAAGGAACTCGAGCCGATTGCCCAGCTTGTCGAACGCATAGAAGCGATCGTGGCCAGGAAAGTTGTCATCCCAGGTGACGCTCACTCTTTTGCCTTCCAACCGCTTGGCGAGCGCCTGGAGCGAGGTCACAAGGATGCCCGGATGCGCCTTCCTGTTCGGGCGGAAGTCCTCTTCAACCCCCAAGTGGACCTCCAGGCCACCACCTCGGAACCAGCACCCACCACGAGCCGCCAGCATCGGCGGCTTCTCGAGCTCTGTCATGCCGAGAACGTCTCCCCAGAACTCGCGGCAGATGTCCTCAGCGCCTGGAGGGATCGCAAGCTGCACGTGATGCAGGCCGTCCAAGGAGTATCCGAGCGTTCCCAGAGCCACAACTTCTCCTCTACCAAGGAATCTTGACGTCAAGATAATGAGAGCTGAGCGGTCCTGGCAAGGGCGAGGACTCGGCAGAGGGCGCGGCAAGTTGAGAAGACGACGTTCAAAAACACCTACTGAGTGCCGACGGCCGCTGTCGCCCGCTGTCCCTGATGGTCACCGGTGGACAGCGGGCCGACTGCACCCAGTTCCAGCCGGT
>NZ_RIBZ01000663.1:0-5631 GCF_003721215.1 Streptomyces botrytidirepellens | reverse complement strand
GTCCGGGGCCGACGCGGCGGCGGCCAGCAGCTCGGGACGGTCCTCCGGACCGGCCACGGCGGCCAGGCAGCGGGCGGCGGCGTCGGGGCGGCGGCTGCCGGGCCGCAGGTCGTGTTCCTGCTGGGCCCAGGCCAGGACGTCGTGGACGCTCCAGCCGGGTCGCGGCCCGGAGGGGCGCAGCTGGCGCTGCCAGCGGTCGAAGGCGCCCTGTTCCTGCACGGCGCGCACGCGCGGACCGTGCGCCGGGTCGTCGGCCCACAGCCGCCAGGGGCGGGGCTCGAAGGCGCCGCGCGCGGCGGCGGCCAGTTCGGCGTCGCCGTCGGGGGTCTCGGGGAAGCGGCCGAGGACGGCGGGGGCGAGGGCGCGCAGCCCGGCGTCGTCGTCGCGCAGGGCCAGCTCGTCCAGGGCCCATTCCCAGTTGCTGCCGGCGGCGGCGTACCGGCGCAGCAGCCGCAGCGCGTCGAGCCGGTCGTAGGCGGCGAGGTGGCCGAGGACGGCGAGGGCGAGCCCGGTGCGCTCCTCGTCGGTGTTCACCAGGTCGTCGGGGTGGAAGAGGTGCTGTTCGATCTCGTCGAGGTCCGCGTCGAGGTCCAGGCAGAGCCGGGCGTAGTAGAGGGAGCGGTTCTCGACCTGCCAGTCACGGCGTGGGTCGTGCAGCACGCAGTGGTGCAGTGCCGCGAGCGCCTCGGCCCGCGGCGCGGCGAGGGCGTGCAGGGTCCCGTCGCCGCGGCCTCGCTGGAGGAGGCCGAGCAGGGTACCGCTGGGCGCTATGTCTGGATCGAACATGAGGTCAGCATCCGGTGCGGGGGGTTCGCTGGCAACGGGATTTCCGTCGTCCGGCATTCTTGCCGGTGTCCTGGCGCCATATGCCGGATGAACACCTGAACTGAGGGATTCCCGAGCGCCGCAGCCTACCCGGAACCGCATGCTCCACCGAGCCGTGTCCGACTTGCCCCAGGAAAGCCATTGACATATGCCAGAAGCACCACCGGATCGGGTATTGCCAAACGACTTACGTGACGTCGCAGCCTGTGCAAGAGTCGTTACCGGTCCTTACCCCGTCAGACCCGGCAGCGCCGCCCCGTACCGGCCCGTATCGGAGAACACATGCCGTCCCCCCGCTCCGCGGACCATCCCGCCGCCCCGTCGCCCCAGCGCGGCACGGTCGACGCGCTCATCACGCAGACCAGGCGGCTCCGCGGCGGCATCGCCGCCGTGCGGCGCGACACCACGGCGGACCTGAGCGGTACGGCGAACGAGACCCAGCTGCGCTGGCAGCGCGCGCTGTGCGATCTCGCCGTCCACCATCTGGACGACCTCGGCCAGCATCTGGACCAGCTGCGGGAGGGGCTGCCCTCCGAGCAGCCCGGGGAATCGGAGGAGCCCGGCAGAGCGGCGGGGGCGGATGGGGCGGCTGAGGAGCGGAAGCCGCTCGATCAGGACGCGGCGGTGCAGGGCCCCGGCCACGGTCCCGGCTCACTGCTCAACCGCGTCGGCAGCGCCGAGTGGAACCTCCTCACCGACGAGGTGACCTGGTCCGACGAGCTGTGCCAGATCTTCGGCCGCAGCCCCGACGAGGGCGGCCTGCCCCTGGACGAGCTGCCCTCCTGGGTGGTCGCCGACGATCAGCCGGTGCTGACCGCGATGGTCACGGACTGCCTGGTGGACGGCAAGCCGATCGACGGCGAGTTCCGGGTGGTCCGTCCGGACGACGCCGTCCGTACGGTGCACATGGCGGGCGAGCCCGTCCTCGACACCGACGGCAGCACCGCCTCCATGTGGGCGGTGCTCCGCGATGTGAGTGCGCTGCGCCGCAGCGAGCGGGCGGTGCGCGAATCCCGCGACTCGCTCCAGCGCCAGCGGCACATGGCCCGCGCCGAGCGCCGACTGGCGGTCGAGCTGCACGAGGCCGTCCTGCCGCCGTGGCGCGGCTCCGCGCCCCTCGCGCACGGCCGGCGGCCCGCGGACACCGCCCTCGACGTCGCCTCCCACTACTTCCCCTCCGCGGACAGCGCGCTGATCGGCGGCGACTGGTACGACGCGCTCGAACTGCCGGACGGCGGCACCCTGCTGAGCGTCGGCGACCTCACCGGCCATGGCGTCGCCGCGACGTCGGGCATGGCGATGGTGCTGGGCGCGGTGCGCGGCATGGCGGTGGCCGGGATCGAGCCGGGCCCGCTGATGGGGCGGCTCAACCAGCTGCTCGACGTCTCCGCGCAGCCCGCCCTGGGCAGCGCCGTCTGCGGGCGGTACGACCCGGCGACCCGCACCCTGGTGTGGTCGCAGGCCGGGCACCCCGCCCCGCTGCTGTTCCGCGACGGGGCGGGGCGCGCCCTGCGGCCCCCGGCCGGTGTGCTGCTCGGCGGCACGGCGGGCGCCACGTACGCCCAGGCCGAGGAGCGGCTGGAGCCGGGCGATCTGCTCCTGCTGCACGCCGGTGGGCTCGCCGAGGACCCCACGGTGGCGGCCGAGCGGCTGCTCGGGCTCGCGCCACGGTTCGCCGCCGCCCGCGGCACGCAGGAGTGCGTACGGGTGGTGGCCGAGGAGTTCGACGACGAGCGGCGCGAGGGCGACGCCTGCGTACTGCTCGCGATGGTCGGTTGATGCGGTGATGGGCCGCCGCTAGACGTACTGGACGGCCGTGCTCTGTGCTCTTCCGCCGGCCGCCACTACACGACCGTGGTCCTCGCCGCCCCGCCCGCCCCCTTCGCCCCGCCTCCGGCTCCCTTCTGGTGGCCCAGCCCCTTCGGCATGGCCTGCTGGATCTCCGCCCGCAACTCCCGCACCGCGGCCGACGAGGTGTACGGCGCGGTGAGCCGGTACATCTCCCGCAGCCGGTCCCAGGTGCGGTGCGAGGAGTTCTGCTCGATCGTGGCCAGCGCCTGGCGGGCGGACGCGGTGCCCTGCTCCGGGTCGCCGCCGATGAAGGAGGCCGAGGCGATGGAGATGTGGTCGAAGATCTGCGACCGCTGGCGGCCGCCCTCCCGCATCCGCAGCGCCTCCTTGGCGTGCCGCTGCGAGATGGCCGCGACGCCCGGTTCGTGCTCGGCCAGGGTGCGGTAGACCAGCCCCTGCATCCCGTGCATGTCGGCCTCGTTGAACAGCTGCATCCAGCTCGGCGCGGGCCCCCGGTCCCGGTCGGAGACGAACAGCTCCTCCGCCTCCCCCAGGGTGCGGCGCACCGCCTGGCCGTGCCCCTTCGAGGCGTGCGCCCAGGCCTCGATGGTGCGGAACATGGAGCGGGTGCGGGGCAGCGCCGCGTCCCCCGCGCCGGACGATGCCAGCTTCATCAGATCGAGGGCGTCGTCCGGGCGGCCGATGTGCACCATCTGCCGGGCGGCGCGGGACAGCGCCTCGCTCGCCCGCGGCCGGTCGCCGCCCTCCCGGGCCGCGTGCGCGGCGATGACGAAGTACTTCTGGGCGGTGGGCTCCAGGCCCACGTCATGGGACATCCAGCCCGCCAGCACGGCCAGGTTGGCCGCGACGCCCCACAGTCTGCGCTGGAGCGCCTCGGGGTGACGGTAGGCCAGCATCCCGCCCACCTCGTTGAGCTGGCCCACCACGGCCTTGCGCTGGAGCCCGCCGCCGCGGGCGGCGTCCCAGGCGCGGAAGACCTCGACCGACGTCTCCAGCGCGTCGATCTCCTGGGAGCCCACGGGGGCGGCCTCATAGCGGTCGAAGCCCGCGGGCTCGGCGGAGAGGGGGTTGTCGGAACGGGGCGCGTCGGTGGC
This sequence comes from Streptomyces botrytidirepellens, assembly GCF_003721215.1. Classification (NCBI taxonomy): domain Bacteria; kingdom Bacillati; phylum Actinomycetota; class Actinomycetes; order Kitasatosporales; family Streptomycetaceae; genus Streptomyces; species Streptomyces botrytidirepellens. The sequence continues at coordinate 1,900 of NZ_RIBZ01000663.1, read as the reverse complement.
GAGGGTGGGGTCGGAGAGCAGCCATTCGCTCATGGCACCGGTGATGGCGGATCCTGCGGCGAGCGCGGCGCCCGCACCCACCAAGCCGCGTCGGTTGAACATAAGGTCCATTCCCGTGAATTCGGTGAGGACCGCGGCCGTGGACTCGGGCGGCCAGAGCAGCCCGTCGGCGGACTGCCCCTTTCCCGCGCGCCCACCTCGTCCGAACCCGAGGTCCTCGATGGTCACGACTCGACCGAGGCGCTCGGTGAAGAGGACGGCCAGCACCTTGGGCACGGGATCGCGCGGCGTCTCGCCGGTGTCGATCCAACGCCGCACCCGCGAGGTGTCGGTCGCCAGCTGCGGGTGGCCCATGGCCGCCGCGCGCCGGTTCACGAGCCTCGCGAGCTCGCCCTTGGACCAGCCGGCCAGGCCGAAAAGGTCCGCAAGACGGGTGTTGGGTTCCCTCGTCACGTCAAGCCCCCAGGATCCTCGGCTGACTTGACAGTAACGGGCCCGTCACGAGCCGTGCGACTATTCGCCAGGGTTCGCCAGGGTCCGCCAGATGGTGTGCCACCCGCGCGCGGGTGTGATGTAGGAGTGCGCTACCCGGCCCGGTGCGGGTTGGAAAATCCGGTTGGAAATTCCAGTTGGAAAATGCCGGCGGGAAACTGCCCGTTGGAAAATGCCAGCCGCATTCCCCAGGGTGCGGCCCCGCCCCGGGGCCGGGAGCGTACGCACATACGTCGGCACACGAAGGGATCTGTCTCGCCCATGTACGCAGCGTCGTCCTCCGTGTCCGCCCCGCCTCGGCCGTACCGGCGGCAGCTGCCCGGCAATGGGCCGTACCTCGATCCCGCTCCCGGCGGCCGCGCGCGGCGCACCGCCGCCCTCGGCTCCGTGCCGCCCAGCGGAAGACTCGACGTGTCCGGTCCCCAGGGTGCCCAGCTGCGCACCGCCATCGCCGCGGTCCATCGCATCTGTCCGGAGTTCAACCCCGTCCAGGTGCTCCGGCGCAGCGGGCGGTCCGTTCTCCTGGTCGGTTCGACGGGCCGCACCACGGCGGTCGCCAAGTGCCTGCTGGACCACTCCCCGGCGTGGGCCGAGCGGTTCCGCCGCGAGATAGCGATGTACCGGACGTTCGTACGACAGCGTCCTCCCGTCCGGGTGCCGCGGCTGATCGCCGCCGACCCCGACAACTGCGCGCTGGTCATCGAGCGGATGCCCGGGCGGGTCGCGGCCGCGCAGCGCCATCCCGCCGAGGCGCCGCCGCGCGCCGATGTGCGCGCCGCGCTCGGCGCGATCTGCCGGATCAACCAGTGGCGGCCGCCGGGGGACCTGTTCGACGCCCCGGTCGACTATGCCGCCCGGCTGTCCCGCTACCACGAGTTGGGGCTGCTGACCGACCGGGACATGGGCGATGTGCGCAAGCTGCTGCGCGGGGTCTCGCAGTCGGCGGGGCGGCAGCTGCCGGCCCAGTTCTGCCACGGCGACGCCCTGTTGAACAACGTGCTGCTGGCCCCCTCGGGCGCGGCGCTCATCGACTGGGACCACGCGGGCTGGTATCTGCCGGGCTACGACCTGGCGACGCTGTGGGCGGTGCTCGGCGACGCCCCGGTGGCCCGGCGTCAGATCAGCCAGCTCGCGCAGGCGGCGGGTCCGGCGGCGCGGGACGCGTTCCTGGTCAACCTGATGCTCGTCCTCACCCGGGAGATCCGCCGGTACGAGACCGCCGTGCAGCGCAGCATGCACGATCCGGCGCCCGTGGTGCCGGGGGTGATGGCCGCCGGTGAGGAGCAGCGGCTGCTGCTGCGGCGGCTGCATGACGACTGCGGTCTGGCCCGGCGCGCCGTGCGCGCCGCGGTGGGCACGCGCTGAAGGCGCCTCGTCACACCGTCTGCGGCGTGTCACCGGTCTGGAC
>NZ_RIBZ01000662.1:0-5620 GCF_003721215.1 Streptomyces botrytidirepellens | reverse complement strand
GGGTCGGCGCCGGGGTGGGGTCGAGCACGAGCGGGGGCAGCGGGCCGGGGGCGTGCGCCACCGAGGGCTGCCCGGTGGCCGGTGCGGGCACCCCGGCCACCGTGCCGTCCGGGTTGAGGAACGCCGGGCTGCCGCCGGGCACCATGCCCAGCTCCTGGGCGCGCTGCTCCAGCGCGCCGGGGGCGGAGAGCTGGTCGACCTCCTGCTGGAGCGACTGGCGTTCGTCGCTCAGCTCGTCGGTCTGCTTCTCCAGCTTGCTCAGCTCGAACGACCCCTGGTTGAGCGAGGAGTTCAGCAGCAGCAGCGCGATCAGGCCGGAGCCGAGCAGGACCACGACGAGCAGCACGAAGGGCGCCCGCCTGGCCGTGGCCGCGCCCGGTACGGCCGACACCGGCGCCCGGGTCACAGCGCGTCCTCGCGGATGCGCTCCGCGCCCCGGAACCGGGCCGGGGCGGCGCGGCGGTTCTCGGCGATCTCCTCCTCGGTGGGCAGCTCGGCGCCGCGGGTGAGCAGCTTGAGCTTGGGCTGATAGCGCTCAGGAACGACCGGCAGGCCGGGCGGCGCCGTGTTGGCGGCACCGGCCGCCAACACGTGCTTGACCAGCCGGTCCTCCAGCGAGTGGTACGACAGCACGGCGATCCGCCCGCCCACCGCGAGCGCCGCCACGGCCGCCGGAACGGCCCGCTCCAGCACGGCCAGCTCGCCGTTGACCTCGATGCGCAGCGCCTGGAAGGTGCGCTTGGCAGGATTGCCGCCGGTGCGCTTGGCGGCCTGCGGCAGGGCCTCGCGGATCAGCTCGACGAGCCGGGCGCTGTTGCTGAACGGCTCCTTGGCGCGCTCCCGGACCACCGCGTCCACGATCTTCTTGGCGAACTTCTCCTCGCCGTACGTCCGCAGGATGCGCACCAGGTCGCCGGGCGGGTAGGTGTTCAGCACCTCGGCGGCGCTGATGCCCGTCGACTGGTCCATCCGCATGTCCAGCGGGGCGTCCTGCGCATAGGCGAAGCCGCGCCCGGCCTCGTCCAGCTGCATGGAGGAGACACCGAGGTCGAACAGGACGCCCTGGACGCGCGGCACCCCGAGCCGGTTCAGGACCTCGGGCAGCTCGTCGTAGACGGCGTGCACCAGGGTCGCCCGGTCGCCGTAGGGGGCGAGCCGCTCACCGGCCAGCCGGAGCGCGTCCGGGTCGCGGTCGAGGGCGATGAGCCGGGCGGCGGGGAAGCTGCTCAGCAGCGCCTCGCTGTGCCCCCCGAGGCCGAGCGTGCAGTCGACCACCACCGCGCCGGGTTCGGCGAGGGCGGGGGCCAGCATGTCCAGGCAGCGCTGAAGCATGACGGGAACGTGGAGAGCGTTGCTGCTCATTGCGCTGCTCGTGCGCCCTTCTGAGGGTCGGGCGTGGCGGGTACGCACCGCCGGGTCCCCACCCGCTCTGAAGGGGAAGCGGCCGACTGGCGCCGGGGAAGTGACGTCAGGCGACCGGAGCGGGAGGAGGCCGAGGGGTACGTACGCACCGCGCTCACGCGAAATTTCGGGGATCCAAGGGGAGCGTCACGCCTCCCACTTCGCGCCACTTTAGTCCACTCGTCCCTTCGGTCAACCAACCGGCCAGCGCGCCCCGCCGACGGAGTGGAACCGTTCCGTCCGAAGGGGCCGGGAAGGGGCGCACGGAGGTGTGGAGTGGCTCACAATCACTCCTTCAGAGCACCTGTTGCCCTCGTTTGCGTAACCTAAAGAAAAGACAAAATCCCCTGGTGGGATTAGGGTCATAGCCATGTCGATATCAGCGTCGCAGCCGTTGCCCCAGTCCTCCGACAGCGCCGCCGGCACCGCCGGTTCGGTCACCGACCGCCTCGTCGAGGCCAACCGCCAGTACGCCGCCAAGTTCACCGACCCCGGCATGGACGCGCGCCCCGTGCAGCGCGTGGCCATCGTCGCCTGCATGGACGCACGCCTCGATCTGCACGAGGCGCTCGGCCTGGAGCTGGGCGACTGCCACACCATCCGCAACGCGGGCGGCGTGGTCACCGACGACATCATCCGCTCCCTGACCATCAGCCAGCGCGCGCTGGGCACCCGCAGCGTCGTGCTGATCCACCACACGGGCTGCGGCCTGCTGAACCTCACCGAGGACTTCCGGCACGAGCTGGAGGAGGAAGTGGGCCAGCGGCCGTCGTGGGCGGTCGAGGCGTTCAAGGACCTGGACGCCGATGTCCGCCAGTCGATGCAGCGCGTCCGCACCTCGCCGTTCCTGCTGCACCGCGACGATGTGCGGGGCTTCATCTTCGATGTGACGACCGGTCTGCTGCGCGAGGTCGAGCCCCGCAGCTGAGGAGATTTTCAGCCCGAACTCGTACAAGCGTGACAAATAACCCCGGGTTATCCACAGCCGAGTGACGCGAGACGGCGAAGACCGCAAGAATGCGTAGATGACATCGTCCCCCGCAACCCCGCGGGGGCCGGTGACTGCGTTTGCGGTGGGCCGGTCCGTCCTTGGTCGGACAGTCGGCCCTGAGAACGGGCCGAGGAGGGCCGGGTGACGACCTATGACGAACGAGCGAGCCTCAGCGATCTGACCACCACAGCGGAGCGGGTCCGCCGGTCGGTGGAGGGTGTGATCGAGGGCAAGCCCGAGGTCGTACGGCTTTCGCTGACCGTACTGCTCGCCGAGGGGCATCTGCTGATCGAGGATGTCCCGGGCGTCGGCAAGACCATGCTCGCCAAGGCGCTCGCGCGGTCCATCGACTGCTCGGTGCGCCGTATCCAGTTCACCCCCGACCTGCTGCCGTCGGACATCACCGGGGTGAGCATCTACGACCAGCAGCGCAAGGAATTCGAATTCAAGCCGGGTGCGATCTTCGCCCAGATCGTCATCGGCGACGAGATCAACCGCGCCTCCCCCAAGACCCAGTCCGCGCTCCTTGAATCGATGGAAGAGCGCCAGGTCACCATCGACGGGAAGAGCTACGAACTGCCCGGCCCGTTCATGGTGGTGGCCACCCAGAACCCGGTCGAGATGGAGGGCACCTATCCGCTGCCCGAGGCGCAGCGCGACCGCTTCATGGCGCGCGTCTCCATCGGCTACCCCAGCCCGCAGGCGGAGCTGGAGATGCTGGACGTGCACGGCGGCGTCTCCCCGCTGGACGACATGCAGCCGGTCGCGCACGCCCACGAGATCGTCAAGCTGGTCGAGGCGGTGCGCTCGGTGCACGTCGCCGAGGCCATCCGGCGGTATGCGGTGGACCTGGTGTCCGCCACCCGCAACCACCCCGATCTGCGGCTCGGCGCCTCCCCCAGGGCCACCCTGCACCTGCTGCGGGCCGCCAAGGCGTCGGCCGCGCTGGCCGGGCGGGACTTCGCCCTCCCCGACGACGTGCAGTCGCTCGCCGTCCCCGTGCTGGCCCACCGGCTGCTGCCCACTGCCCAGGCCCAGCTGAACCGGCGCACCGCGGAGCAGGTCGTCGGCGACATCCTCCAGCACACCCCGCTGCCCACCTCGTCGCAGCGGAGCGGCGGACCGGTGCCCCCGGTGCCTCCCATGCCCCCGGTCGACTACGGGCAGCAGCCGGGCGCACGGAGGCTGTGATGACCACAGGGGGGACCGGCGCGGGCCCCGGAGGCGCCGGAAGCGGGGAGGACCGGGGCACGATCCGGGCGGCGCTGGCCGGGCTGACCACCCGCGGCCGTTCCTTCCTGGCCGCCGGGGTCGCCGCCGCGGTGTGCAGCTATGTGCTGGGCCAGGCCGATCTGCTGCGGGTGGGGCTGCTGCTGGCGGCGCTGCCCCTGGTGTGCGTGGCCGTGGTCTACCGCACCCGGTACCGGGTGGCGGGCAGCCGGCGGCTCGCGCCCGCGCGGGTCCCGGCGGGCTCCGAGGCCCGGGTGCACCTGCGGATGGACAACGTCTCGCGGCTGCCCACCGGGCTGCTCATGCTCCAGGACCGGGTGCCGTACGTGCTGGGGCCGCGCCCCCGCTTCGTCCTGGACCGGGTGGAGCCGGGCGGCCGCCGCGAGGTGTCCTACCGGGTCCGCTCCGATCTGCGCGGCCGCTATCCGCTGGGCCCGCTCCAGCTGCGGCTGAACGACCCGTTCGGGATGTGCGAGCTGACCCGCGCCTTCAGCGCCTACGACACGCTCACCGTGGTACCCCGGGTCGAGCCGCTGCCCGCGGTGCGGCTGACCGGCGAGGCCGCGGGGTACGGGGACGGGCGGCACCGCTCGCTGGCCCTGGCCGGTGAGGACGATGTGATCCCGCGCGGCTATCGCCACGGCGACGACCTGCGCCGGGTGCACTGGCGGTCCACCGCGCGCTACGGAGAGCTGATGGTGCGCCGGGAGGAGCAGCCGCAGCGCGCCCACTGCACGGTGCTGCTGGACACCCGCGGCATCGCCTACGAGGGCGCGGGGCCCGACTCCCCCTTCGAGTGGGCGGTGTGCGGCGCGGCCTCGGCCTCGGTGCACCTGCTGGAGCGGGGCTATGCGGTCCGGCTGCTGACCGACACCGGAAGCTCGGTGCCCGGCCCGGACGGCGGAGGCGGATTCACCGGATCCACGCATGACTCCGCGGAGACGGCCGGGCTGATGCTGGACACCCTCGCGGTGGTGGACCACTCCGACGAGGACGGGCTCTCCCTCGCGTACGACGTGCTGGGCGGCGGGGGCGAGGGCCTGCTGGTGGCCTTCCTGGGCGATCTGGACGAGGAGCAGGCCGCGCTCGTCGCGCGGATGCGGCACCGCGCCACGGCGGCGGTGGCGTTCGTCATGGACGGCCATGCCTGGTCGCGGGGCGTGGAACCGGCCGATCCGGAAGAGCTGGAGGACGCGCTGCGCCGACTGCGCGAGGCGGGGTGGACGGCGCTGCCGGTCGCCCCGGGCGCCTCGCTGGCGGAGCTGTGGCGGCAGGCCGACGGGCAGGGCGCCACCCGGGCCGACACCGGACCTCGGGTCGTCGGCGGCATGACAGGGAGCTGGGGATGAGTGGGAGCGTTCGGCTGGCGATCTGCGCGGCGTTGGCCACGGCCGCGGCCGCGTGCGCGCTGCTGCCGCTGGTGAATCCGGCCGGCTGGCTGCTCCAGGCCGTGCTGCTGCTGGCGGTCCAGAGCACCGCGGGCGCGGCCGCCCGCCGGGTGCCGCTGGCCCGTCCGCTGACGGTGGCGGGGCAGGCCGTGGTGATGCTGCTGCTGCTCACGGCCGTGTTCGCGTCCGGGCAGGCGATCGCCGGGGTGCTGCCGAGCCCGGAGGCCCTCCATGAGTTCGCGCTGCTGCTGCGCGAGGGCACCAGCGACGTCGGGCAGTACGCGACCCCGGCGCCGGTCACCGACGGCATCCGGCTGCTGCTGGTCGGCGGGGTGCTGCTGATAGGTCTTGTGGTCGACGCGCTCGCGGTGACCTACCGCAGCGCGGCCCCCGCCGGGCTGCCGCTGCTGGCGCTGTACTCGGTCGCGGCGGGCCTGTCGGACGACGGAAGCGACTGGGTGTGGTTCCTGGTGGCGGCGGCCGGCTATCTGCTGCTGCTCCTGGCCGAGGGCCGGGACCGGCTCTCCCAGTGGGGCCGCGTCTTCAGCGGCGGCGCCCCGCGCGCGCCGGGCATGCCGGCCTCGGGGTTGGCCGGGGCCGGGGGCGGCCC
>NZ_RIBZ01000658.1:0-5616 GCF_003721215.1 Streptomyces botrytidirepellens | reverse complement strand
CCGGCCGGGGCGGCGGGCGCGGGGCCGGGCGGGGCGCACCCCTCGGCGTGGCTGATCCGGGCGCCGGGCAGCTCGGCGCGCAGCGCGGCGAGCAGCGTCGGCACCTCGACGCCCATGGGCAGGTCGGGGTGTTCGATGCCGACGTGGCGGGGGAAGGTGTAGCAGCCGAGCATGGCGGCGGGGTCGTCGGCGAGCGGTCCGACGACGGCGATGCGGGCGGTGGGCGCCAGCGGCAGCACGTCCCCGTCGTCGGCGAGCAGCACCACGGACTCCTCGGCCAGCTGCCGCGCGACGGCCCGCATCGCGGGCGGATCGAAGTCGACGCCTTCAGGGGCCTCCGGCGACCAGTCCGGGTCCAGCAGCCCCAGTTCGCCCTTCTGGGTGAGCACCCGGCGCACCGCCCGGTCGACCAGGGACTCCGGCACCTCCCCGGCCCGTACGGCGTCCCGCAGCGGGGTGCCGTAGCAGCGGACGGCGGGGAGTTCGACGTCCACGCCCGCCGCGAGCGCGAGGGCGGCGGCGCGCCCGGGGGAGTCGGCGACGCGGTGGGCCAGCTCCAGGAAGGAGACGCCGAAGTAGTCGGCGACGACGGTGCCGGTGAAGCCCCACTGATCCCGCAGCAGTTCGGTGAGCAGCCACGGGTTGGCGGCGGAGGGGACGCCGTCGAGGTCGCTGTAGGAGTGCATCACCGAGCGCGCCCCGCCGTCCCGCAGCGCCATCTCGAACGGCGGCAGGATCATCTCCGCCAGCTCCCGCGGGCCGATCGAGACCGGTGCGTGGTTGCGGGCGCCGCGTGAGGCCGAGTAGCCCGCGAAGTGCTTGAGCGTGGCGATGATCCCGGCGGATTCGAGGCCGCGGACGTACGCGGTGCCGACGGTCGCGACCAGATACGGGTCCTCGCCGATCGACTCCTCCGTGCGCCCCCAGCGCGCGTCCCGCACCACGTCCAGCACGGGCGAGAGCCCCTGGTGGACGCCGACCGAGCGCATCGAGCCGCCGATCAGCGCGGCGGCCCGCTCCACCAGTGCCGGGTCGAAGGACGCGCCCCAGGCGAGCGGGGTGGGGAAGACGGTGGCGCGCCAGGCGGTGAACCCGGTCAGGCACTCCTCGTGGACGAGCGCCGGGATCCCGAAGCGGTTCGCCGCGGTGATACGGGCCTGGGTGCGGGCGAGCGCGGCGGCGCCCTCGGAGGGGTCGACGGGGGCGGTGCCGAACGGGCGGGTCAGCTGGCCGAGGCCGTGCGGGAGGAGGCCGTCGAGGTCCACGGCCTCCGCCACCTCGTGCTGGAGCGGCGCGACGTCCTCGCCCTCTTCGCTCTCCGAACCCGGCCACACGCTGTACAGCTGCGCGAGCTTCTCCTCCAGCGTCATGAGGGAGAGCAGATCGTCCGCGCGGTCCTCGGCGGGGAGGGAGGTGTCCTGCCAGGGGTGAGGCATGAAGCTCCTTGTGGTGAGCGGCGAACTGGGGGCGGCCGGATTATTTGCCGCCCACACCCATCAGACCGTTGATCAGCTGGCGCCGCGCGAACAGATACACGAGGAAGATCGGGACGATGGACAGCACGACCGCGGTGAGCAGCGCCGGGGTGTCCACCCGGAACTCGCCGACGTAGTCGTACAGGCCCAGCGTCAGCAGCCGGTTGCTCTTGGACTGGGTCAGGATCAGCGGGAAGAGGAACCCGTTCCAGGCGTGCAGCGCGGACATCACCCCGACCGTGGAGATCCCGGACCGGGACAGCGGTACGACCAACTGGAGCAGCACCCGGGTCGGGCTCGCGCCGTCCAGCGCCATCGACTCGTACATCTCCTCGTCGATGTCGCGCATCGTGCCCACCAGGATCAGCACGCTGACCGGGAGGGAGAACGCGGCCGTCGGCAGGATGACGGCGAGGAGGGTGTCGTACAGATGCAGCTTGGTGATGACCAGATAGATCGGGATGATCACCGCTTGGGAGGGGATCGCGAGCCCGAGCAGGAAGATCTGGAAGATCCGGCGGGAGGTGCGGCTGCGGGTGCGGACGACGCTGTAGCCCACGGTCACCGACAGCACGATCACGAGCGCCGCGCAGACGGCCGTGACCAGCGCGGTGTTGAGGAGGTAGTGGAGGAAGCCGGAGGAGAGCACCCGCCGGTAGTTGGCGAGGGTGGGGTGGTCGGGCAGGGCCAGCGGGCCGTGGTCGATATAGCCGTTGCGGGTCTGGAAGGTGGCCGCGACCAGCACGTACAGCGGCAGTCCGACGATCACCAGCCAGATGAGGGAGCCGAGCCCGGCGGGATAGTTGCGGCGGGACAGACCCCGGCGGCGCCGGCGGGGGCGTGACGCCACCGGGGTCCTTTTCGGCGTATGGACGCCGTTTCGGGGGCGGCCGTGCAGGACGTCGGTCACATGCCCTCCCGGGTGCTGCGCATCGCGGTGAAGCCGGTGAGCCGTACCAGCAGCAGGGAGACGGTGGTGGCGACGACGACCAGGATGGTCGCGACGGCGCTCGCGTAGCCGAGGTCGAACGCCTGGAAGCCGTTCTTGTACATCAGGTACGGCATGATCGTGGTGTCGGTGCCGGGGCCGCCCTTGGTGAGGATCAGGACCGTGTCGAAGAAGGTCAGCGCGCCCACCACCATGATCACCGACGAGGTGACGATGGTGTTCCGCAGCTGCGGCAGGGTGATCGAGAAGAACTGGCGTACGGTGCCGGCGCCGTCGATCGCAGCCGCGTCATAGAGCGACCGCGGGACGGCCCGGGCGCCGCCCTGGTAGATCAGCGTGTGCAGCGGGATGAACTGCCACGCGGTGACGAAGAGGATCGCGCCGAACGCGCCCGTGGAACTGCCCAGCAGATCGCCGTCCTCGAACCCGAGGGCCGGGCCGATGTCGGCGATCAGACCGAAGTTCGGGTCCAGCAGCGACTTCCACACCAGCGCGAGCGCCACGGACGACCCCAGCAGCGGCAGGAAGAAGATCGCCGACAGCACGGCCCGGTTGCGCTGGTGCCCCGCCGCCCAGACCCCGAGCAGCAGCGCCAGCGGGGTCTGCACCAGCCAGGTCAGCACGGTCAGGACGAGGCTGAGCCGGATGGCCTGATGGGTGTCGGGGTCGTCCCACAGCCGGGTCCAGTTGCTGAGGCCGGTCCACTGCGGGGTGCCGATGCCGTCCCAGTCGGTGAAGGCCAGCGCGACGACGAGGACCATGGGGGCGACGGCGAAGAAGGCGAAGAACAGGGCGCCGGGCAGGGCCCAGGCGGCGCTCGGCCGCCCGACGCTCTTGCTGTGCCGGGTTGCGGCGTTGGCCATCACATGCCCTTCATGGCGTCGACGAACGCCGTCGGGCTCAGCTGGCCGTTGAACAGCTTCTGCACGTTGGTGTGCAGGGGCGGGGTGTACTTGGCGGGCAGCGCCTGGTCCCAGGAGAGCGTGAAGTCCGGGGCGTCCCGCACCATGTCGTACTGGAACTTCGCGTACGTGGGGTTCTCGTGGCCGTTCAGCAGCGAGGACGCGTCCGAGGTGGTGGGGACGTCGCCGTTGGCGATCAGCGCCTTGGCGTAGTCCTGCTTGGCCGCGAACTTCACGAAGTCGATCGCCGCCTGCTGCTTCTTGCCCTTCAGCTTTCCGCTGATCGACCAGTAGTTGGTCGGGTTGCCGACCACGTTCTTGGGGTCGCCGGTGCCGCCGGGGACGGCCGGGAACGTCGTCCAGCCGAGGCCCGACTTGGCGAACGCGGGCTGGTTGGTCTTCTGGTTCGCGTACTCCCAGCTGCCCATGAGGTGCATCGCGGCCTTGCCCTTGGCGAAGTACGTGGACGCGCCGTCCGCCGTGTAGTTGACCGACTTGTAGTTCTTGCCGAACGCGCCGCGGTCCACCAGGTCCTTGATGGTCCGCGCCGTCTTCAGCACCGCCGGGTCGCCCCAGGCGTCCTTGCCCTCGCTCTGGATCTTCTTGAAGACCCCGGCCCCGCCGAAGCGGTCCACCAGGTACTCCACCCACATCAGCTCGGTCCACGGGTCGGTACCGGCCACGACGAAGGGGGTGACGCCCTCGCTCTTGAACGTACCGATGAGCTTGAGGATGTCGTTCCAGGACTTCGGGGGCCGGGCATCCGCCTTCTCGAACACGTCCTTGTTGTAGAAGAGGATCACCGGCTGCATTCCGCGCATCGGGATGCCGTAGTGCTTTCCCTCGACGCCGCCCGCGTCGAGGATCGAGGGGATGAACCCCTGCTTCAGCGACGGGTCCTTCTTCATCGCGGGCCCGAGGTCGAGCAGCATGTCCTTCTGCACGAACTCGCTGATGCTGCCGCCGCCCCAGTTGAAGAACACGTCCGGGGCGTTGGGCGTGCCCATGGAGGTGCGCAGCTTGTCCGAATAGCCGTCGCCGGGCACCTGGGTGAGCTTGACCTTGATCTTCGAGGTCTTGTTGAACCGCTCGACGACCTGGCGCTGCACCTTGGTCGAGGGGTCCTGGTAGACCCAGACGCTGATGTTCCCCTCGCCCGACCCTCCGGGCCCACTGCTTCCGCAGCCGCTGAGCGTTCCCCCCACCACGAGCGCGGCTGCCGCCGCGAGGCCCGTCGCACGGAGGGATGACCTTGACCGAGGTATGCGCATCACGTGCCTTCCGGAAGTAGCCCGATAATTCTCGGAAGCGGTTGCGTGGACGGTATGGGGGGCCTGATGCGGTGTCAAGACTTCTGGCAGCGGGCAGCTTTGTCCCCCACCCCGCCCCTTCCCGAATCCGGGGGACACCCCCGGCCCCCCGCGGCCGGACCCGCGGCCCAGGGGCTCCGCCCCTGGCCCCGTTCCGGCACCCGCCCCCGGCCACGGCGGCTCGCTATGTGGGCTCCGCCCTGGCCCCCGTCACGGGGCTCCGCCCGGCCGCGGCCACGGGGGTACTGCCGGGCTCCGCCTCGGAGGCTCGCGTTGTGGGCTCCGCGCCCTGTCTCCGCCGGGCCGGCCCCGCGCCACGTGCCGGGGTGTTGTCCTGGGTCCTGCCATGGCGGCTCTACCGGCGCGGCTCGCGCCACGGGGTGCTCCGCCGGGGCTTCGCCCCGGGCCCGCTTCGCCACGGCGGCTCCGCCGCGTTCCGCGGCTCAGCACCTGGTTCCCGCTGGGGCATCCCCGGTGCCGCGAACCCGGGACTTGCCCCGGCCCTGCCCTGGCAGCTCAGCCTGCAGCTCGCACCACGGGGCTCCGCACCCGGTCCGCGTCACGGGGGATCCGCCGGGCTTTGCCCCGGGCCGCCAAGGGGGTTCGCTCCCGGTCTCGCCGGGGCTCTGCCCCAACCCTCGCCACCGGGGCTCTGCCGCTCAGCCCTGTGCCCCGTACCCGCGGGTCTGCGCCAGCGCGGCGCCGCCCCCGGCTCGGGGGCCTGCCCGGTGCCTGCTCGTCAGCGTGGACTGCTGTTCCGGACGCCCTTCGGGCGTGTCCTCAATCGCCGGACGGGCTGGAAAATCCAGCCCGTCCAGAGGACACCTCCCAGCGGTAGCTGGGGGAGCTTGAGGACGGGGGCCCGGGGCGGAGCCCCGCAGCGGGGGCTGGGGCGCAGCCACGGGCCCGGCCAAGGGCCCCGACCGTGGGGCCCGGCGCCGTGGGGCCCGACCGCGGGGGGACCGGGGGTGTCCCCCGGG
>NZ_RIBZ01000659.1:0-5564 GCF_003721215.1 Streptomyces botrytidirepellens | reverse complement strand
ACCGAAACCAGAGGCCCTCGCCTCGTTCAAGCACCACTCACAGCGCGTCGCCCGTCACCAACGTGCCGGGACAGCACACCTAGAGGGGGATGTTGCCGTGCTTCTTCGGGGGCAGTTGCTCGCGCTTGTTCCGCAGGGTGCGCAGTCCCCGAACGATGTGGCGGCGGGTCTCGGACGGCATGATGACCGCGTCGACGTAGCCGCGCTCGGCCGCCGTGTACGGGTTGAGCAGGGTGTCCTCGTAGTCCGCGATGAGTTCGGAGCGGGTCGCCTCGGGGTCGTCGGCGGCCGCGATCGTACGGCGGTGCAGGATGTTGACCGCGCCCTGGGCGCCCATGACGGCGATCTGCGCGGTGGGCCAGGCCAGGTTGAGGTCGGCACCCAGGTGCTTGGAGCCCATCACGTCGTACGCGCCGCCGAAGGCCTTGCGGGTGATGACGGTGATGAGCGGGACGGTGGCCTCCGCGTACGCGAAGATCAGCTTGGCGCCGCGCCGGATGATGCCGTTGTACTCCTGGTCGGTGCCGGGCAGGAAGCCGGGCACGTCGACGAAGGTCAGCACGGGCACGTTGAACGCGTCGCAGGTGCGGACGAAGCGGGCGGCCTTCTCGGAGGCGCCGATGTCCAGGCAACCGGCGAACTGCATCGGCTGGTTGGCCACGATGCCCACCGGGTGGCCCTCGACCCGTCCGAAGCCGGTGATGATGTTGGGCGCGAAGAGCGCCTGGGTCTCCAGGAACTCGTTGTCGTCCAGGACGTGCTCGATGGCCCGGTGCATGTCGTACGGCTGGTTCGCCGAGTCCGGGATGAGGACGTCCAGCTCCCGGTCCTCGTCCGAGGTCTCCAGGTCGGCCTCGTCGGGGAAGGCGGGCGGCTCGGAGAGGTTGTTGGACGGCAGGTACGACAGCAGCGTCTTGACGTACTCGATGGCGTCCTTCTCGTCGCCGCCCATGTAGTGCGCGACGCCGGAGGTGGTGTTGTGGGTGCGGGCGCCGCCCAGCGCCTCGAAGCCGACGTCCTCACCGGTGACCGTCTTGATCACATCCGGTCCGGTGATGAACATGTGCGACGTCTGGTCGACCATGACCGTGAAGTCGGTGATCGCGGGCGAGTAGACCGCGCCGCCCGCGCACGGCCCGACGATCAGGCTGATCTGCGGGATCACCCCGGAGGCGTGAACGTTTCGGCGGAAGATCTCGGCGAACAGGCCGAGCGCCACCACGCCCTCCTGGATCCGGGCGCCGCCGCCGTCGTTGATCCCGACGATGGGGCAGCCGGTCTTCAGCGCGAAGTCCATCACCTTCACGATCTTCTCGCCGTAGACCTCGCCCAGCGAGCCGCCGAAGATCGTGAAGTCCTGGGAGTAGACGCACACCGGGCGCCCGTCGACCGTGCCGTAGCCGGTCACGACGCCGTCCCCGTAGGGCCGGTTCTTCTCGATGCCGAAATTGGTGGAGCGGTGCCGGGCGAACTCGTCCAGCTCCGTGAAGGACCCCTCGTCGAGGAGCAGGTCGATGCGCTCGCGCGCGGTCAGCTTGCCCTTGGCGTGCTGCTTCTCGACCGCCCGCGCGGAGCCCGCGTGTGTCGCTTCTTCGATGCGGCGCTGAAGGTCCGCGAGCTTCCCCGCGGTGGTGTGACGATCTGGAATCTCGGGGGCAATCTCCGGCTCGGACATCGGGATGCGGCTCCTGCTCGTCCTGGGGGTGGATTCTGGGACCGTGACGCTGTGGGTCGTGACGCTGTGGATCGGGGCGATAGCGGTGTGGTGGGCGGGGTTGATGGGGTTTTGTGCCGGCTGGGCTACCGGTCCGTAGCGTATCGGCGCCACCGCTGGGTGGCACTGCGTCGTTGGCCACACCTCCTGGTCCTAGGCTGGCCCGTATGACGCCATCTGACACCCCCGGGGGCCCAGGAGATCCGCGCGGCCGCTGGACGGACCTGGAACGGCCACCGCTGAACGCGACCGCCCTGAGCCGCGCCCTGGTACGCCCCGGTGGGCTGTGGGCCGAGCTGGAGGTGGTGCAGGCGACCGGCTCGACCAACACCGATCTGGTGGCCCGGGCCGGGGCCGGCGCCCCGGAGGGCGTCGTCCTCGTCGCCGAGGAGCAGAACGCCGGGCGCGGCCGCCTCGACCGCACCTGGACCGCCCCGCCCCGGTCCGGCTTGTTCTTCTCCATTCTGCTGCGGCCCGGCGCGGCCGGCGTCCCCACGTCCCGCTGGGGCTGGCTGCCGCTGCTCGCCGGGGTGGCGAGCGCGGGGGCGCTGAGCCGGGCGGCGGGCGTGGACACCGCGCTGAAGTGGCCGAACGACCTGCTGGTGCCGGTCGGCGGCGAGGAGCGGAAGTTCGGCGGGATCCTGGCCGAACGGGCCGATGACGCCGTGGTGATCGGTGTCGGCCTGAACGTTTCCCTGCGTGCCGATGAACTTCCCGTGCCGACGGCCGGTTCGCTGGCCCTCGCGAACGCGATCACCACCGACCGCGACCCGCTGCTGCGCGCCGTCCTGCGGTCCATCGAGCAGTGGTACGGGGAGTGGTGCCGCCTCGAGGGCGACCCCGCGGCGTGCGGCCTCCAGGAGGCGTACGCGGCGGGCTGTGCGACCTTGGGACGACGGGTCCGCGCGGAACTCCCGGGCGGCGGGGCGACCGTCGGCGAGGCCGTCGCGATCGACGGCGACGGGCGGCTGGTGCTGGCCTCGGACGCCGGGGTGCAGGAGCCGGTCTCGGCCGGTGACATCGTGCACCTGCGCCCCGCGTCACCGGAGGAGTAGTCACGGGAGGAGTAAGGGACGCAGTGCAGAGTGAGCTAGGGCACACCTGACGTATCGTGGTGGCGGTCCGTCCAGTTCGGGGCGGCCGCGGGCCGAACCGGAAGAAGGAACGTAAGGGCAGTGCGCACGGATCGGACAGGGGGCGGGCGGTGACCGCCGACGACGCGGGTTCCGGCGCGGCCGAGGGGCACGGTGCCCCGGACGCCGCCGCGGAAGCCACCGCCGGAGAAGCCACCGCGGGACAGGATGGTGCCGGGCAGGACGCCGCCGTACGGGAGTCGGCCGTACGGGAGTCGGCCGTACCGGAGTCAGCCGTACCGGAGTCGGCAGACGCCACCGGGGTCACCGGGCCCATCGAGGACCCCGAGGCCGTCGAGGACGCCGACGCCGACGCCCCGGACCCCATCGCGCTCCGGCTGGAACAGCTGATCCTCGGCGCCGAGCGGCGCTACACCCCCTTCCAGGCCGCCCGCAGCGCGGGCGTCTCCGTCGAACTGGCCACCCGCTTCTGGCGGGCGATGGGCTTCGCCGACATCGGCCAGGCCAAGGCGCTCACCGAAGCGGACGTCCTCGCCCTGCGACGGCTGTCCGGTCTGGTCGAGGCGGGGCTGCTGAGCGAGCCCATGGCGATCCAGGTGGCGCGGTCCACCGGGCAGACCACCGCGCGGCTCGCGGACTGGCAGATCGACTCCTTCCTGGAGGGGCTCACCGAACCCCAGGAGTCCGGGATGACCCGGACCGAGATCACCTACCCGCTGGTCGAGCTGTTGCTGCCGGAGCTGGAAGAGTTCCTGGTGTACGTCTACCGGCGGCAGCTCGCCGCCGCGACCGGCCGGGTGGTGCAGGCCGCGGACGACGCGGAGATGGTGGACCGGCGGCTCGCGGTCGGCTTCGCGGACCTGGTGAGCTTCACCCGGCTGACCCGGCGGCTGGAGGAAGAGGAGCTGGGCGAGCTGGTCGAGGCGTTCGAGACCACGGCCGCCGACCTGGTGGCCGCGCACGGCGGCCGGTTGATCAAGACCCTGGGCGACGAGGTGCTGTACGCGGCCGACGACGCGGGCATCGCCGCCGAGATCGGACTGCGGCTGATCGAGACCCTGACTCATGACGAGACGATGCCCGAGCTGCGCGTCGGGATCGCCTTCGGCACGGTCGCGACCCGCATGGGCGACGTCTTCGGGACGACGGTGAACCTGGCGAGCCGGTTGACCTCCATAGCCCCCAAGAACGCGGTCCTGGTGGACGGCGCGTTCGCGGAGGAGCTGAGCCACACCGGGGAGGCCCCGGTGTCGGAGGCGGAGGCCGCGGAGGCGGCCGCCAAGGCCGAGAAGGAGGGCCTGGAGCCGCCCTCGTACCGCTTCGCGCTCCAGCCGATGTGGCAGCGGCCGGTGCGTGGGCTCGGGGTCGTGGAGCCATGGCTGCTGAGCCGCCGCGGTTGAGCCGCCGGTGCGGCGATTGACGAATCTCACCAATCGCTGAAGTCGGCACGAGGCGGAAAACCGGTCCGCTAGCGTACGTCGGCATGATCGACGACCCGGCTGAAGCGGGCGAGGCCGTGCCTCTGCACACGCCCGAGTTCGCCAAGGACCCGTCCGCCGTCTACCGGCGACTGCGCGAGACGTACGGCCCGCTGGCGCGGGTGGAGCTGGACCCGGGCGTCACCGCGACCCTGTGCGTCGGCTACGACACCGCGCTGGAGATCCTGCGCCGTCCCGAGACGTTCTCCAAGGACCCGCGGCGCTGGCGGGCGAAGAACGAGGGCCGGGTCCCCGACACCAGCCACGCCGGGCAGATCATCCGCTACCGGCCGCAGCCCACCGCGGTGGACGGCGAGGAGCACCAGCGGTACCGCAACGCCATCGACGACTCCACCAGCCGCATCGACCCGGGCGCGCTGCGCGGCTACGTCGAGCGGATCGCCGACTCCCTGATCGACCAGTTCTGCGACGCGGGCGAGGCCGACCTGGTCGGCGAGTACTGTGCGCTGCTGCCGCTGCTCGTCCTCGGCGAACTCTTCGGCTGCCCGCGCGAGATCGCGGACCGGCTCTTCACCGGTCTCGCGCACCTGTTCGACGGTACGGACGTGGCGGAGGCCGACCGCACGATCACCGCGGCGCTCCAGGAACTCGTCGCCCTCAAGCGCGCCCGGCCCGCCGCCGACGTCACCTCCTGGCTGATCGCCCACCCCGAACGGCTCGCCGACCACGAACTCGTCGAGCAGCTGATGCTCCTGACCGCCTCCGGCAGCGACCCGGTGATCAACCTGATCGGCAACGCCCTGCGCGTGCTGATGACCGACGACCGCTTCGCGGGCGGCCTCTCCGGCGGCAGCATGCTCGTCGAGGACGCCCTGGACGAGGTGCTGTGGACGGACCCGCCGCTGGCCAACCTCGCGGTCCACTTCCCGCGCCACGACGTCACCCTGGCCGGGGTGCGGCTGCGCGAGGGCGAGCCGATCGTGATCAGCTTCGCCGCCGCCAACCAGGACGCGTTACGGGTCTCCGGCCGCAACCGCGGCAACCGCGGCCACCTCGCCTTCAGCGCCGGCCCCCACATGTGCCCCGGCCGCAGCTCGGCCCGCCTCATCGCCTCCGTAGCCATAGAAAAGCTCCTGGACCGCCTCCCGGACGTGGAACTCGCGGCCCCGGAGGACGACCTCCGCTGGCGCCCCGGCATCTACCAACGCGGCCTCACCACCCTCCCCGTCCGCTTCCCGCCCACCCCCCAGGACCCGGACGTCCCACCCCCGCCCCCGGCAACCGAGCCCGCGGCCCCGGATACGGGTGCGGGCGGCT
>NZ_RIBZ01000657.1:0-5554 GCF_003721215.1 Streptomyces botrytidirepellens | reverse complement strand
GCGGCCCCGCCCGGTGCGGCCGGCAGGGCGCACACGAGCGCGGCCGCCGCGGCGTACGCGGCTCGGCGCATCCGACGAGGCACCCTCAGCCCGCCATCTCGGACGCGTAGTCCGGCGAGAACGCGCCCGCCGCCCCCGCGCAGCCGTCCAGTTCGCCCGGCGGCTTGACCCACAGGTAGGCGTCGATGGCCGCGTCGCCGGTGGTCGCCGTGGGGTTCTCGCCGACCTTGCGGCCGCGCGGGTCGCACCAGGCGTCGCCGGGCGCGGGGCCGTTTCCGTTGCGGCTGGTGTCGATGACCGCGGTGAGGCCCGAGGAGCTGCCGAGCTGGGCGAGCACGCTCTTGGCGAAGGCGACCTCGTCGGCGGTGCGGCGGTAGTTGGAGACATTGCTGTAGATGCCGTCGCCGCTGCTCAGCACCCCCGCGGAGCGCAGCCGGGAGGCCTGGACGGCGGGGCTGTTCCAGGCGGAGTGACCGGCGTCGAAGTACACCCGGGCCTTGGGCGCGGCGGCGTGGATGGCGGCCGAGGCGCGGGCGAGCGAGGCGTAGCGGCCGCTCAGTTCGGCGGGCGACAGACAGCTGATGAGCGCGATCGAGTCCGGTTCGAGGATGACGATCGAGGGCCCGCTGCCCAGCCCGGCGGCGAAGCCGCGCACCCACGCGTCGTAGCTCGCCAGATCGGGGGCCCCGCCGGCGGAGGCGCCGCCGCAGTCGCGGTTGGGGAGCTGGTACGCGACGAGCACGGGCACCTGGCCCTTGGCGGAGGCGGCCGAGGTGATCTTACGGACGTCCTCGGTGACGGTGCCGGGGGAGTACCGCGAGAACCAGACGGCCTGGGGCTGGGACGCGATCCGCGAGGCGATGCGGGCCCGGCGGGAGTCGTTCGGGTTGGCGGCGACCCACTTGTTGACGAGCGAGTCGGGGTGGTTGAAGAAGGCGGTGGCGGAGGGGAGTTCGCCCGCGGCGGCGCGGGGCGCGTGGCCCGCGCCGACCAGGATGGTGGTGGCGAGTGCGGCGGCCGCTAACGCTCTGATGAGGCGCACGGTGCATCAGTCCTCTCGCGGACCGGGGGACGGGGACCGGGACTACCTCCTGGTTGCCGCCGCGCGCGGGTAGGTTGCCGTCCCCGGCACCTCGGCATACGGGCGTCTTAGACGCTTGTATGGGACCGGGATAGGCTGACGCCATGGGACATCGAGAGGATCTGCTCGCCGGGGCGAAGCGCTGCCTGCTGGAAAAGGGCTGGTCACGCACGACCGCGCGGGACATCGTGGCCGCCTCGGGAGCCAACTTGGCGTCCATCGGCTACCACTACGGCTCCAAGGACACCCTCATGCGGGAGGCGCTGTTCGCGGCCATGAGCGACTGGGCCGACGAGGTCCAGGCGTCCCTCGCCCAGGACGCCACGGCCGATGGCGAGGTGACGGAGCGTTTCGCGTCGGGCTGGTCCCGGGCCCTCGAACTGGTCGGCAAGCACCAGGCGATGTGGCGGGCCCAGCTGGAGGCCGTCATGCAGGCCGAGCACGACCCGGCGTTGCGGGAGGCGTTCGACCGCGCCCAGCCGGAGGCGCGCCAGGCGCTGGTGGGGCTCTTCCACGGCATCGACGGGCGCGAGGTCGACGAGGAGACCACCCGGGTGCTGGGCTCGTTCTCCATGACCCTGGTGAGCGGGATGGTCGTCCAGCAGGCCCTGAACCCGGGTCTCACCCCCGACGCCCGGGATCTGATCGAGGCGATGCGCCGCATCCTCGGCGGCGGGCCGCCGGATCCGTCCGCCTGAGCGAGCGGCGTCAACCCTCGAGCCACGGTCCGGAGTCCTTCCCCATGCCGGAATCCATCCGACGACGGAGGACCCGCATGGCCCCGTATGCCTTATCCCGCCTACCCCGTCTGCTCCGCCTGCCCCGCGCCCTGGCCGTCCTCGCACTGACGGGAGCGGTCGTCGCGACGGCGGTCGTCCCGGCTGCCGCGGCACCGGGCGCCGCCTCCCCTCGCTCCCCTCACTCGGCGACCCACCCCGCGACCCAGGACGCCCTCGACGCGATCACCCGCGCGGGCACCCCCGGCGTCCTGGCCCGGGCCGACCGCGCGGACGAGGTCTGGTACGGGGCGTCCGGCGTGGGGGACCTTCGCACCGGTCGCCCGCGGCTGCCGCAGGACCGGTTCCGCGTCGGCAGCGTGACCAAGCCGTTCACCGCCACCGTCCTGCTCCAGCTCGCCGCCGACCCCGCGTACGGACTGTCGATCGACGACACGGTCGACAGGTGGCTGCCGGGTCTGGTGCGCGGCAACGGCAACGACGGGCGCCGCATCACCCTGCGCCGGCTGCTCCAGCACACCAGCGGGCTCTACGACTTCCTCGACGACGCCGCGCTCCGCGCCAAGTACACCGGCACGGCGTTCTTCGCTCACCGGTACGACGGCGCCACGCCCGAGAAGCTGGTGCGGACCGCCCTCGCGCACGAGCCGGTCTTCGCGCCGGGCGGGGGCTGGGACTACTCGAACACCAACTACATCCTGGCCGGAATGGTCATCGAGAAGGCCACGGGCCACACCTACGCCACGGAAGTGGAGCGCCGCATCATCAAGCCGCTCGGCCTGCGCGGGACCACGCTTCCCGGCACCTCGCCGAGGCTGCCCGGCCCGCACCCGCGGCACTACTCCACGCTCTTCGTCGACGGCCCCGACGCCCGGGTCCACGACGCCACCGAATTCAACCCGTCGGTCTCCGGAGCCTCGGGCGAGATCATCTCGACCGCCCGCGATCTGAACGTCTTCTTCCGCGCCCTGCTGCGGGGCGAACTGCTGCCCCCTGCCCAGCAGAAGGAGATGTTCACCGGCCGAGACCTGGGCGACGGCAAGTCCTACGGCCTCGGCGTCAGGTCGCAGAAGCTCACGCCGTGCGGCGTGACGGTCTGGGGGCACTCGGGCGAGATCCTCGGCGCGGTGAGTCGAACGGCGGCCACCGCCGACGGCGAACACGTCATCACGCTCAACCAGAACGGGGACTGGGGCGATGACGCCCTCGAACAGAGGGCCATCGACGCGGAGTTCTGTGGGTGATCCGGGTCCCGCTGACCCGCCTGGCATGCTGCGGACATGAGCAAAGAAGCTGCCGCGGACTTCGAAGCGCACCGGCCTCGGCTCTTCTCGCTCGCGTACAGGATGCTCGGTTCGGCGAGTGAGGCCGAGGACGTCGTGCAGGACACGTATCTGCGCTGGAGCACGGCCGACCACTCCGCCGTCCGTACACCGGCCGCCTGGCTGACCAAGGTCATGACGAACCTCTGCGTCAACCAGCTCACGTCCGCCCGTGCCCAGCGGGAGCTGTACGTCGGGCCCTGGCTCCCCGAGCCGGTCCTCACGCACACCGGCGCCGACCGGCTCGGCCCGCTGGAGACCGCTGAGCAGCGCGAGTCCGTGTCCTTCGCGCTGCTCAGCCTGATGGAGCGGCTCACCCCGGCCGAACGTGCGGTGTTCGTCCTGCGCGAGGCGTTCGGCCACAGCCACCGGGAAGTCGCCGAAGCCGTCGGCATCGAGGAGGCCCACTCGCGGCAGTTGCACCGCCGGGCCCGCGAACGACTCCGCCACCCGCGACGGGACTTCGACGTCGACGACGCACAACACCAGAAGATCGTCGAGCGCTTCTTCGCCGCCACCTTCGAGGGCGATGTGGCCGGACTCGAGCAGCTGCTCGCCGACGACGTGGTCGTCTGGGCCGACGGCGGCGGCCAGGTGACCGCGGCACGCCGACCGATCACCGGACACGAGAACGTGCTCCGCTATCTGCTGGGCCTGGGCTCCCGGCCGGAGACGGCGCGGGTCAGGGTCGAGTTCGCCGAGGTGAACGGCGCGCCGGCGGCTGTCGTCTTCGCAGGCCAGGCGCTGCTTGCCATCGTCGTACCGGAAATCCGCGAGGGCCGGGTCGACGCGGTTCGTACGGTCATCAACCCCGACAAGCTGGCCTTCGCCGCCGGCCAGCTCGCGTGATCCACTTCACGCCATGAGCTGTCACGGATCCGCCGGCCCGCCGGTTCAGGAGGCATGACACATCACATCGTGGTCCTGGGAGCCGGGTACGCCGGGCTGTCCGCCGCCAAGGGCGCGTCCCGCAAGCTGCGCCGGGGCGACATACGCATCACGCTGGTCAATGCCGTCGGCCATTTCGTGGAGCGGGTACGTCTGCACCAGCTCGCCGCCGGTCAGCCACTGAAAGAACTGCCCCTGAGCGGTCTCCTCGCCGGCACGGGCATCGAGCTGGTCGTCGCCCGGGTGACCGCCGTCGACGCCGCCGCCCGTACGGTCCAGATCGACTCCGCTCCTTACGCCATCGCCTACGACACCCTCGTCTACGCGCTGGGCAGCGCGGCCGACACCGCCGCCGTCCCCGGAGCCGCCGCGCACGCCTCGGCGGTTGCCACCTACCAGGACGCGGTCCGCCTGCGCGACCGCATGTCGGACGCCCGAGGTTCGCTGGTCGTGGCCGGGGCGGGCCTGACCGGCATCGAGGCGGCCACCGAGCTGGCCGAGACCTACCCGGCGCTCACGGTGCGCCTGGTCACCGGCGGTGAGCTCGGCGCCGGGCTCTCGCAGCGCGGCCGACGGTACCTCCGTGCCGCCCTGGACCGGCACGGCGTCACGCTCCGGGAACACACCCGCGTCTCCGAGGTCGCCGCACACGGCCTGGTCCTCGCCGACGGCGGCGAGATCCCGGCCGACGCCGTCGTCTGGACGGCAGGGTTCCGCGTACCCGACCTGGCACGCGAGGCCGGGTTCGCGGTCGATGCCCGCGGCCTGATCACGGTCGACCCGACGCTGCGCTCGCTCTCCCACCCGGAGGTCTTCGCAGCGGGCGACGCCGTGGCGGCGTACGGACCCGACGGCGCGGCATCCCGCATGTCGTGCCAGACGGGGCTGCCGATGGGCGCGTACGTCGCGGGCAGCGTCGCGGCCTCGCTCACCGGACGTGCCCCCAAGCCGCTGCGCCTGCGCTACGTCTGGCAGAACATCAGCCTCGGCCGGCACGACGGCCTCACCCAGTTCACCCGCTCCGACGACAGCCCCGTCGCCGCCGTCCTCACCGGCCGCGCCTCGGCCCGGTTCAAGGAGGCCGTCACGAGGGGCACGGTGCTGGCCCTGCGCCGCTGACTCGGACCGCCACCGGCACCGCGGCTCCTGGACGGCAAGGCACCCCCTACCGGAGCCGGGCCGCCTTGAGGGCCATGTGGAGGAGCAGCCGGTCGTCACCCGCGTCGAGGTCCAGGCCGGTGAGCTGGCGCACCCGGGAGAGGCGGTAGTAGAGCGTCTGCCGGTGGATCCCGAGGACCTGGGCGGTACGGCTCGCCTGGCCCGCGCAGTCCAGGAACGTCTCGGCGGTGCGGGCCAGTTCCGCGTGCGCGCGCTCCAGCAGGGGGCGTACGGCGGCGTCGGGGGCGGTCGGGGGGAGCGTGGCCAGCAGCCGGTACGGGCCGATGTCCGTCCACCCTGCGATCGGGTCGAGCCGGGCGTCCGCCCGCGCGGCCCGGGCGGCGGCCAGCGCCTCGCGCCAGGCGGCG